>DEBW01000172.1:8501-11781 GCA_002348905.1 Ruminococcus flavefaciens
AGGCGCTGCCTCTTGACTCCGGCAGGGAACTCAGTCCCCTGCACCCCGAATTCTTTGTGGTTCAATGCTAATTCGACCTATTTATTTGCCAGCGTGGGATAGGTAAGGACGGCTAATCAGGTGAGCGAGTTTACAAGCGCCCCCGTAATTGCGCTGCCGGTCGCTTACCGGCTTACCGCTTGCGGTAGCCTGTCGGGGTAACTCCGACTATTTTCTTGAACTGGCGCATAAAATGCTCCTCATTCTCGTATCCGCACATTGCCGCTACCTGTGAGACCGTACATCCTGTCTCAGTAAGTATCTCCTTTGCCTTTTCGATTTTTCCGCTGATAACGTCAGTCATGCAGGATACTCCGAAAACTTCACGGTATATATGCTGAAAATACGACCTCGACATATTCACATCTGCCGCCATAAGGTCAACATTCCACTTTTTCTGCGGATTGCGGTATATCTTCTCCCTCAGCTCTATCAGCAGACCGTAGTGCGGTTCATTTGAAGAAGGCTGTACCTGTTCACGCCTTCCGCACTGCTCTGACAGCTTCATGAGTATCGTTTTCAGCATAACATCAGTCATTTTAAGTCTATGGGTGTTTGCGGAATAAAATTCACTTGTGATATTCCGCATAAGCTGCTCGATAAGCTCGGTATCAGCAAAACGCACAGGTAAATTGTACGAAAGCTCAAGCGGTTCAAGGAATTCAGCATCGTCCTCAGCTTCAAATGATATCCAGTGACAGATAAGGTATTCACCGGAGGCATGATACTCGATATCACGGCTTCCGTCATAGAGTATCAGCGTATTTTCCGGCAGTACCGCTTTTTTTCCGTCAAAATATATACTTATCCTGCTCTTGGAAAGCAACAGCAGAAAACCGCCTTTTTCCGGCTTCCGGCGGTATATGTAGTCATTGTCATAAACAGAGCCGAAACCGGCACAGCGGATATTCACGGTCTACTCCTTTCCGGCGATGAACCGCCATTCTATGCTTTTCCAGTAGTCTCCGGCGTAGTCGATGCCAACTCTCGGAGCTGTGTGTATCTCAGGTCTGAAACCGTCGTCCTCTATCCATATCTCCTCATTGCCTACGAAAGTACCGCCGTTGAAGCTGCCGTTTATTTGCAGATATTTCGTAAGTTTTGCAGGTCCGTCATGTACTTCTCCTGCACGGAAAAGCACTCCCTGCGGCTGACCGTCCTCGCCCGTGATAACGTTCATGAGCCAGTGCATACCATAGCAGAGGTATACGTAGATAACGCCGCTTTTTCCGTAGAGAAGCTCAGTCCTCGGAGTACGTCCCTTTGCTGCGTGACAGCCCTTGTCCTCCTCGCCTCTGTAGGCTTCTGTCTCGGCGATGCGCTCACGCAGTTCAGTACCGTCAGGCAGTTTCCTCACGATTATTTTTCCCACGAGGTCGGGAGCTACTTCCAAGGCATCTCTCGCAAAAAATTCTCCTGTCAGTCTCATACTCTCAGGCTTTGCTCCAGTTCGATGTCAGGCTTGACGAAAGCGGTCTTGTAGTTGGTGAATATCACCTTTCCCGGCTTTGCTCCTGACGGTTTCTTAACGTATCTTGCAAGGCAGTAGTCCACCGGCACAAGAGTTGAATTTCTGCCCTTGCTGTTGACTGCCGCAATGACAGCAGCCTCCTCTATCGTCTTATCCGGCGGAGTTTCGCCGTCTGTGACGATTATCACATGAGAACCGGTGATAGTCTGGGTATGCAGCCACATATCTGTCTTTTCGGCAAATTTCAGCGTTAACTGGTCGTTCTGATGATTGTTTCTGCCGACAAGTATAGTATAGCCGTCGCTCGACTTGTACTCGATAGGCGGCAGAGCCTTCGGAGGCTTATTTTTACCGCCTGTTGAACGGATGTACCCCTGTTCTGCAAGTTCAAGCCTGAGCTGGATTATGTCATTTTCGGCTTCTGCTCGTGTAAGAGCGTCGAAAACGCTGTCGAGGTACTGCAATTCCTCCTGACCTTTTTCTATCTGTCCGGCGAGTTTTTCCTCGGCTGTAACGCATTTTTTGTACTCGGCGTAATACTTCTGAGCATTCTGCGCCGGAGTTTTGCGTATATCGAGTTCTATCTCAACGGTCGGACACTCCTCATCGTAGAAATTCTCCACAACTGCCGTAGCATCGCCTTTTTGTATGCGGTAGATATTGGCTGAGATAAGGTCTCCCCAAAGCTTGAATGTGTCCTTTTCGGCACAGGCTGCAAGCTCCTGCTGCTGAGCTGAGATACGGCGTGAGGTACGCTCTGTAAGGTTGACAAGAAGCTTGAAAAGGTCGTTTGCTCGCTGTTTTGTACGTGCTGCACGGTCACGCTCGAAGTAGAAATAATCAAGCAGCTCGGATGCGCTGGAAAGCTCTTTTGTGAGCATGAGATTGCCGTACTGATTCAGGCGGATAAAGGAGAAGTCCTTGAGCATACCGTCCCTGTCTCCGGCAGCGCAGAAACAGCACTCCCCGTCCGTGAGGAGCTGTTTTGTACGTTTTATGTCGAAAAGCAGGCGGTCGAGCTGGTCACCGTCAATGGTATTGCTGCGAAGCTCTGTACCTCGTCCGGCGAAAAAAGTCCACTCACGGGCGAGAACCGGGGATATACCTTCAAATACACGTATCAGCGCCTTTGAAAGCTCTGCCGGCGGCACTTCTCTCAGACGGCTGACTATTTCCTCAGGCTCGGCAGTCAGGAAATTCAGGCGCTGGTCACGGGGAGGCATAGTGTACCTCATTCCCGGCAGTACCATTCGCTCTCTCGACATTTCCTCGTCAACACGCTTGATGCTGTCGATGACTTTTCCCTCGTGGTCGATGAGTATGAGGTTTGAGCAGCGTCCCATAATTTCGCAGGCGATAGTAACTGTAACTATGTCGCCAAGCTCGTTTACGCACTCAAAATCGAGGAAAAGTATTCGTTCCAGTCCGTCCTGACGTATCGCCATTAGTTTACCGCTGCCAAGTCTCTTTCGCAGGAGCATACAGAACATCGGCGGAGTCTGCGGATTATCGACCGGCTTCTCGGTGATATGCACTCTTGCACTGCCTGCATTTGCCGATATATAAAGTTTTTTGCTGCCTGAGCGTGTGCGTATCGAAATAATTACCTCCTCTCGTGAAGGCTGGTGTATCTTTTCGATACGACCGCCGACAAGCGGCTGTAACTCGTTTTTTACTGCGTGAAGAAATGCTCCGTCGAGAGCCATAGAATCAATCCTTTACTTAAAGTTTTTACCATTTGCCGTGGCACGTTGATTTGCCAGCAAATCA
>DEBW01000172.1:11913-22157 GCA_002348905.1 Ruminococcus flavefaciens
GGCGCTGCCTCTGGACTCCGGCAGGGAACTCAGTCCCCTGCACCCCGAATATTAAATAATCAATCGGCAAAATTTGCATTGATATATTCAAACAATGGTTTGCGTACTATCTGTTCACGATTGTTCCTGAACCATTCATACGACTGCTGCATAGTAGTCTCAAACGGCGTGATATCGGGCATCAGGCTGCACATAGCCGTAACGTCAAGCTCGTAGGCGTAATCATAGAACGGGAAGTAGCTGCGCTGAGGGATATCTCCGCTTACAAAGCGTAATTCAGGCGTTTTTCCGAGTACGCCATAGCATACCTTCACCCATTCGATGATATCAACAGTCTCAGGAGCGCCAACGTTGAAAATGTGAGTTTCAGGCTTCTTTTCGAGGAGTATCTCCATAAAGCGGCACATATCTCCGATATCGAAAAACTGAAGCGGCAGCTTTCCGTCCTTCGGCACATAAAACGGCTTATCATTCTCCGCACACTCAAAGACAAACGCCTCACGGTGGAGATTGTTCATTTTACCGCAGAGATACGGCGGACGGAGGATATAAGCCTGCGGAACATTGGCTATGAGCCAGTTTTCAGCCGCAAGCTTGTTTGTGCCGTAAGCTCCCCATATCGAGTTTTCGCCGCAGGTGTAAGTCTCCTTGAAAGGCTGCGGCAAAGCCTCAGGGTAGACTGCGCTTGAACTTACGAAAATATAGTCACCAAACTCACCGAGGGCGGTATTAAGCGTTTTTACGTCATTTTCATTGTAGGATGTAACGTCAAGGACTGCATCAAAGTAAATATTTTTAAGTTTGTCGCCGAGGTCGAAGCGGTCAGCATTGATGTGGATAACTCCCTCAGACTGCGGACGGCTTCCACGGTTCAGCACGTAGACCTCATGTCCCTTGCTGACAAAATATTCCGCTGTGTACCTGCTTGCAAAGACTGTTCCGCCTGTGACTAATATTCTCATTGTATCCTCCTCATTTTTTGCGATAAGTTAAAATTTCAAATGCTGCTGTTGTTGTAAGTTCTGACAGTGAATCAAGCCTGTCCTGTTCGGTTTTGCCAGTTTTGTAGTAGTAAGGTGTCATGGAGAAAAGGCTGTGGATATCCTCGGAATTTGTAAGCTCCATATCGTATATGACCTTATGGCAGTTCACAAACTCAAAGCCTTCAAGCTCATACTGCTTGACCTCGTTCTTGTACGGAGTATCGTATATAGCCTTTTTCAGCTCCCAGAGGTGGTCTTCTGAGGGTATCGCCATAATCATGATGCCGCCTTTTTTCAGCCCCCTGCTGTACTCCTCTCCGCAGTACGGAGCAAACATAGTCAAAAGCATATCACAGCTTTCACTTTCAACCGGCAGATGAAAAACGCTCGCAGCCGCAAAAGATATGCTCTTGTCACGCTTGGCTGCATACTCGGCAGCCACCTTTGAAATATCCACGCCGTACATATCCACAGCAATTTCTGACCTATCAAAAGCTGCTCTCACGCCGGAGGTATAATATCCCTCACCGCAGCCTGCATCAAGAAAATTCCCACCGGAAAAATTCTTCACAGCCTCCTCGCATACTGCTTCAAGAAGCGGAGAATAATACCCTTTATTGAGAAAATCACGGCGGGACTGCACCATTAACTTATTATCGCCGTGAACAGTTTTGCCCATATGCTTTGACAGTAAAAGATTTACATAACCGCTCCGTGCGATATCAAAGCTGTGACGTTTCGGACAAGTATAACTTTTTCCAGATATTTCGAATTTTCCACCGCATACCGGACATACAAATATACTCATATCTCACCTCAGAAATAAATGCACGGATCAACGGTGCTATCGGCTATCTCCACATCGAGACGTGGGAATTTTTCTTCGAGAATACGTCTTATCTCCCAGAGTACAGGGTTTTCAGTATGGAAATGTCCGCAGTCAAAGAGTTTCAGACCGTAGTTTTCCGCAGTCATCCAGACATCGTGCTTAACGTCGCCNNCAGTAACAAAAGCGTCACAGCCGGCAGCCGCAGCGTCCTCGACGAATGAACCGCCCGAACCTGAACAGAATCCGACCTTTTGTACTTCCCCGACTCCTGCCGACACACGGATATACTTGCAGTTGAATATTTCCTTTAAAGCTTTAGCAAACTCAGAAGCAGGCACACTGTTTTTGAAGGTGCAGATATAACCGCACTCCTCATAATTGATGTACTCCGGCTCGCCCTCAATCTCAAAGCGTTTTTTTAGTTCACGGAGTATCACACCGTTAGTTCCGAGCGGAGACTTGTCAACGTTGGTATGCATACAGATAGCGGAGATATCATTCTGTACAAGGCGATATACAGGCATATCACTGCTGATACTTTTAAGTCCGCTGAATATTACAGGATGGTGGGATATCACCATGTCAGCGCCTTTAAGTTCTGCTTCTTCAACGGCTCTCTTGTCGATATCCAGCGTAAGGAGCACTTTTCCGCAATCCATTCCGGAGTTTATGAGCAGACCGGAATTATCCCATTTTTCCTGAGTATCAAACGGAAAGACAGAATCGAGATAGCTGTAGATATCACTGACTGTATAAATATCCGTACCGTTTCTTAATTTTTCAGACATAGCTGCTGCATGAACAGAATCGCTTTCTCTGCCACAGTTTTTCAACGCTGTTGAAACTTTTGAAAATCTTTCGCTCTCAGAAAAGCGGTATTTTCTGCCTGCCATGTCGTCAAAGGCGAAAAATCCGGCAGCAGCCTCGAACTCAGTAAGACGGGTATGTCTGCCGTCAAACTGGGCGGAAATTATGGTGTATATCTTCTCGCCGTCGATAACTGCCTTTTCTTCCGACACAGCATAACCCATTTCATACAGTTTTTTTCTCAGTATCTCAGCCTTGGTCATAGGCTGTAAAACGAGGTTAATCTCCGAATTTTCGGGCATTCTCAGGGCATCACAGTTCTCGATGATATCAGCGATAGTTTCACCGCCCATACCTGCGATAACTATATCGCTCACACCGTCAAGTGGAACATTTGCCAGTCCGTCTGACAGAACGAGGTCAACTTTGTCAGCGATGCCGTACTTTTCAACGGTTTTTTCCGCAGATTCAAGCGGACCTTCCTTTATGTCAGAAGCAATGACACGGCTGCACTTTCCCGAATTTATAAGTTCGGCTGCCAGCAGAGCGTGGTCAGTACCCACGTCGCACACTGTCCCATTACCTCCCACCATTTCAAAGCAGGTCATCAATCTGATATCAAGCATACTATCTCTCCGATCGTAAAAAATTCAGGCGTGTCGTAGTCCGACACGCCACGTTTTTGCTATTAACCCTCAGCGTTGAGCTTTGCGTAGCACTCGCTGCAGTAAACAGGTCTGCCGTCCTTTGGCTCGAAAGGCACTTTAGCCTCTCTGCCGCAAGTAGCGCATACACCGGTATACATTACTCTTTCAGCCTTACCAGCATTCTTTCTTGCGTCACGGCAAGCCTTGCATCTCTGAGGCTCATGAGTGAGTCCCTTTTCTGCAAAAAATTCCTGTTCGCCTGCTGTAAAAACAAATTCGTTTCCACACTCTTTGCAGACTAATGTCTTGTCTTCGTACATTTTTTCAATACCTCGCTTATAATATTTGGACCACGGGCGGGAGTCACACCTGCACCTTTGATAAACAACGCTCTTGATTTAAGCTACCCGGTCATTTCTATTGTCACTTGCTAAGATATGTGCGTATTTTTCTTCTGGCTCTCTGCATAGCATTGTCCACGGATTTTTCGGATATACCGAGCTTTTCCGCAGTCACCTTATAGCTTGCTCCGCCTATGACAAGTATAAATACCCTGCGTTCAGCATCTGAAAGCGCAGTATCTACAGCCTGCCAGAGTTCTGAGAAGAACTCCTTATTTATTAAGATACTCTCCGGAGTTTCCTCCTGTGAAATGAAGTCCTCCGGAACATCGTCGATGTCAACGGCAGCAGGGTCTTTCCTTGTCTTTGCACAAAAAGTACGCATCCTATTGACAATGCAGACCTCGGCAAAGGTCGAAAATTTCGCTCCTCGTCCCGATTCATAGGAAGCGATAGCCTTCAGAAGTCCCATAAGACCTTCCTGACGCAGGTCGTCACGGTCGAGGTCAGGCGCAGCCATAAGCTCAGACTTTATGATAATAAGCTTGGCATAGCGCAGTATAAGCACCTCACAGGCTGATTTATCCTTTCTTGCAAAGGGTAAAAGTTCCTCATCGGTCAAAGTATATAATTCATTCAAATCAAGATCAAGCAAGATATCCACCCAGCATTCGGATGACACAAAGGTCACATAAAGAGTACAAAAGTCTACGAGAGCACGATATACCGGCGTATCAGGAGATACCGGATACGCCGGACATCATTGATAATTATTCAGATGCCTTTGCAGCCTCTTCCTCAGCAGCTTTAAGAAGATCAGACATATCGAAATTGAAGTTGTTCTTCTTAGGAGCATTGTTGTTCTTGTCCTGAGGAGCATTATTGTGAGGCTTGTTGTTATTGTTGTTATTGTTGTTATTGTTTCCGCTGTTGTAATTACCGCCGGAAACCTTAGAGAAAGCTTCGTCAGCAGCAGCCTTGTTTGCGCTTGCGATAGTTTCAACTGCAGGAGCTTTTGCAGCTGTGAACTTACCTGGTTCAAATTCAGCCTTAGGAGCTTCAGCCTTCTTTATAGGAGTCTTGTCATTAGGCTCAACAGTCTTGCGGGCTTCACCGATAATATTCTGAGCCTCGCTCATTCTGTCATTAGCCTGACTTGTAAGCTTAGTCATAGCAGCGTTGATGTCAGCGAACTTCTTGTTTACGCTCTCGATCTCATTGATAAGGCTAAGGCGAACAGTAGATGAAAGAGAATTGATCTTTTCAGCCTTTTCGTTAGCTTCGTCAACAGTGTTCTTAGCGAGAGTATTAGCCTCGTTTACAGCCTTTTCAGCAGCAGCGTTAGCCTTGGATATAGTAGATTCAGCAGTAGCGTTAGCCTCTCTGATAGTCTTGGCAGCTGTATCATTAGCTTCCTTGATAGCCTTATCAGCCTTCTCGTTAGCTTCTCTTACAGTCTTATCAGCAGTAGCATTAGCGTCCTTGATAGTCTTGTCAGCGTTAGCCTGAGCTTCATTTACGACCTTGTCAGCCTTCTCCTGAGCTTCCTTGGTCTTAGCGTTAGCCTCGTCCTCAGCCTGCTTCTTGAGCTGGTCAACAGTCTTCTGAGCCTCAGCAAAGAGAGTACCCATCATAGCAGCCGGGTTGCTTGCATTAGCCTTGAGTTCTTCGATAGTCTTCTTGAGATCCTTGATCTCCTCGTCCTTCTTAGCAGCAGCCTCTGCATCCTTAGCAGCCTTTTCAGCGTCCTTAGTGAGCTTTTCGATCTTAGCCTTATCCTCGGAAGCTTCCTTGATCTTAGCTTCGAGCTGAGAAGTCTTAGCTTCGAGGTCAGCAGTGATCTTAGCGATATCCTGCTTAGCCTTTACGAGTTCAGCCTCAGCAGCGGCATTTGCAGCAGGAGCAGTGCCCTGTGCAGGAGCACTTGCAACCTTCTTCTCGGCAGCAGCAGCTCTTTCATTAGCATTCTTGAGCTGATTTCTGAGGTTGTCGATCTCCTTCTTAGCAGCTTCGAGAGCAGCCTGTATCTGAGGATTAGCCTGAGCAGCGCCGCCAGCCGGAGCAGCAGCCTTTTCATTAGCGACCTTGAGATCATTTCTGAGCTTTTCGATCTCCTTCTTAGCAGCTTCGAGAGCAGCCTGAGTCTGAGCATTTACCTGACCGCCTGGCTGCTGAGGGTTGCCTGGAGTAGCAACTTTGAGCTGAGCGATGATCTTCTGGTCATTTTCGTGCTGTTTCTGGAGTTCTTCGTTCTCCTTCTTAGCAGCTCTGAGAAGGTTATTAGACTGGTTGAGCTTTTCCTGAAGGTTATCTATCTGATTTTTCAGTTTAGTCATATCCTGCTGCGAGTCAGAATGTCCGGATCCTGCCTCACGAGCTGCTTTAAGATCACTTTCGAGTCCTTCTATCTTAGAATTAAGCTCGTCAAGGTAAGTAAGTACATCTTCTTTAACGAATCCATTGCCTATCTTCGTGGATCGTAATACTATTGGTTCGTCCATGGTTCACTCCGTTCCCCGCAGATTAGTGCGGAAATAAATAATTAAGGGATAATACGCCTTGTAATAATTATATCACAATTAACACCCCAATTCAACCATTAAAATGTAGAATTTTTCAGTTGATTTTAGTGCATTTTACTACATACGTAAAAGATAAACAAAAACAGCCATACTGTAAATACGGCTGTTGTTAAAACTATAGATTTTCAGGAATGATGAGCCTGTATTTACTGCGGTAATTTTGTACTTTTCTCCTCAGAATGTCCTCATTTTGGAGCAAAGAAACATATTCCGCAAATATTTTCAGGCATTATCTATGATCCTGAGCTGTTCCTCAAGCATTCCTATCTTAGAGTTTAATATTTCGAGATAGTTAAAGACATCGTTTTTCACGAATCCGCCGCCAATAAAGTCAGTTCTAAGCTTCATCGGCTTTGCGTTTGGCGGATTAGCTATATCGAATCTGCGCTGGATGTCGTTCATCTGATGCTGTATCATAGAAACATCCTGCTGAGAATTGGTTCTTTTTTCAAGTTCAGCCTTGATTTTCTGTTCAAGACTCATTATGTTCAGGTTTAACTCATTGATATAGTTGAGCACATCCTCTTTAACAAAGCCTTTACCGAACTTAGTGGCTCTAAAATCATTTTTTTCTTCCATCATATTTTTCACTCCGTTCCCCGCTGTAAATGCAGAAGTAACCAGCGGATATATACTATATTGTAATTATATCACTTAATATACCTTATTTCAACTATTTAAATGTAAAAAATATTCAAAAATTTTAGTATATTTTACCAAATGCATAGTACAAAAAACAGCCGCATCAAAGATACGGCTGTTATAGTTACTTATTAGTTGCCAAGGATCTTGAGAATATCATCAAGGTCGTAATCCTGACTTGAAGCAGGCTGCTTTGGCTGCTGAGGCTCATTAACACCATTGAGACCATTGATGCCGAATCCGTCAATAAGAGGATTGCTGATTGGAATGATATCTTCCTCTTCCTCAGGCTGTTCTTCTGCTGTCTCTACAGCTGGAGCGTCCGGATCGTCGAAACCGGCAGCGATAACTGTAATAGTCATCTCGTCCTCCATATCTTCCTTGAAAGCAGTACCGAAGATGAACTCAACATCCTCTGCAGCGGTATCTGTAATCATCTTTGTAGCTGCATCAACATCGGATGAAAGGATATCCTCAGACATAGCGATATTGATAAGGAGTCGCTTAGCACCGGAGATAGAAGTTTCGAGAAGCGGGCTGGAGATAACTGCATTTGCAGCTTCCTTAGCCTTATCCTTGCCTGAACCGTGACCGATAGCCATATGAGCGTAGCCAGCGCCTCTCATGATAGTAGAAACGTCAGCGAAGTCAAGGTTTATGTAGCCTTCTTCAACGATGAGGTCGGATATACTCTTGACACCGGTCTTGAGTATGTCATCTGAAAGTGAGAATGACTGCTTCATGGTAAGCTGCTGCTTGCCTTCGAGAAGCTTTTCATTCGGGATAACGATAAGTGAATCAACGTATTTTCTAAGCTCTGTGATACCTCTTTCAGCCTGAGCCATTTTCTGCTCTCTCTCAAAAAGGAAAGGCTTGGTAACGACAGCAACAGTAAGGATATCCATTTCCTTAGCGATCTTGGCAACAACAGGAGCAGCACCTGTACCTGTACCGCCGCCCATACCGGCAGTGATGAATATCATATCAGCGCCCTTGAGATGTGCTTCGATCTCATCTCTGTTCTCCTCAGCACTGCGCTGACCGATCTCAGGCTTATTTCCGGCACCTCTGCCCTTAGTGAGCTTAGCGCCGATAGGTATTCTGGTTGTAGCCTTTGACTTATTAAGAGCCTTAGCGTCAGTATTTACAGCAATATACTCAATGTTGCTGACACCGGAATCAACCATGCAGTTAACAGCGTTTCCGCCACCGCCGCCGACACCTATGACTTTTATATTAACATCGGGTTCCATTGCTTCTTCATAATTAAAATCTGACATTTAGAAACTCCTCCTACCTTATATTTATCTGTATCTTTTTCAATGATAATTATTCACTCTATAAATACACATATCATTTTAACATATTTTAAGCATTTTTGCAAGCATTCTAAAATCATTTTTAAATTTCAGTGAATCTTACAATTACATAATGAATATTTATTGCATTTTGTACATAATAATTACTGTTCATAATTCCAGCCCTGATCGCCGTAGTAATCATCGCTGTAATCATCACTGTAATCATCACTGTAGTACTCATCACCGCCGTAATACTGGCTGTCATCCTGCCATTCGCCGGAATACTGACTGTCATCGTAGTAATCGCCGCCGGAATAGCCTGTATCTGCCGCAGCAGTAGTTGTAGTAGTGGTCGTGGACGTTGTTACCGGCAGACCGTTCTCGTCGGTCGAGACTGCCGCTGTTGTATCCTCAGTGTTTTCGCCGCTGCTGCGGAAACTGCACTGATTAGAACCTATCATCGTAAGATAGCCTTTTTTGCCCTTTATGCTCTCATCGTTCATAACATTCTGAGCAAGGTCGAGTTTATACTCAACATCGTTCCAGTTGCCCATTTTGAAGATAAGACCGTTTCTGTAGTTAACGATTATGGCATATTCATTGGATATATCTATCGAAGCTATCTCACTGTTGTCGTCTCTGTCGAAGCGTTTTATGATCTGACAGAAAGCGTCATACTTGTTCTGATTTCTCGATTCTATAGGAGTTCCGAGTTCGCAGTAAGCCGGATCAAATCCGTATATCGTCGGGATATGTTCAGGATCGGTATAGAATTTATTGTCTGCAAGCACTTTTCCCTTTCGGCTTACCAGAAGTACACCTTTATCATGCTGGATATTATAAGCCGGAACGCAGCGTGTTACTGTTATTCTGAGCGTTGAAGGAAAATCACGCTCTACCTTTGCAGTCTCGACATAAAGAAGCTCATCGAGTATGCGCTGTTCAGCCTCCTTGCAGTCTGTACGGAAGAGATTATCTCCGGCACGTATACCCGAAGCGTTGACTATATCCATATAATCATAATTCTCAGATTCACCTGAGATAACTATTTCATCTATATTGAATAAAAATGTAAAGCACATCGTCACGCCTGCCGTGAGAACAAGCAGCATGACCACAACGCTGTAAACGCTCATCATACGTTTTCTGCGGCGCATACGCTTACCGCTGTTCTGCCTTGATATATCTACTTTTTCAACGTCGTTCATACTAACTCCAAACCTCAGCAGTCAGACTCTGCGGATATCACCGCCGATACTTCTGACAGCCTCCTCAAATTTTTCGTATCCCCTGTCAATATGGCATACACCGCTAAGACAGGTAGTTCCTTCTGCCGCAAGAGCAGCCGCAGCCATCGCAGCGCCTCCACGCAGGTCGGTCGCCTCGATATCAGCTCCACGGAGACGCTTCACTCCACGGACTACTGCAACTTTTCCCATTACCTCGATATCAGCGCCCATTTTTATAAGAGCACCGGTATGACGGTAACGGCAGTCGAAGATATTTTCCTCAAAAACGCTCGTACCGTCAGCCTTTATCAGTGCTGCCATAAGCACAGCCTGAGCATCTGTCGGGAATCCGGGATGCGGCATAGTCCTTATCCTGTCACGGACTGCTTTAAGTCTGCCGCTGCTTCTGAGGTATATTTTATCATCGCCGACGTATATCATACAGCCGGTCTGTTCCAGCACTGAGAGAAAGGGTTCTATCTCAGCAGTGCAGGCATTTTTCAGTATTATCTCTCCGCCGGCACCGGCTGTCATGGAAAGATAGGTAGCTCCGGCAATGCGGTCGGGCATGATAGTGTACTCGCAGCCGTGGAGTTTTTCCACGCCGCTTACTATTATCCGGCTGCCGCCGTCGCCTTTTATATCAGCGCCGCAGTTCCGCAGAAAACCGCAGAGATCGCATATCTCCGGTTCACGGGCAGCGTTGTTTACGATAGTTTCGCCCTCTGCCGTAACAGCGCAGAGGATGATATTCTCCGTAGCTCCCACTGAGGGAAACGGGAGAGATATCTTAGCGCCGTGAGCTTTTCCGCCTGCCATACGGCAGCGTATCCTGCCTGATACATCAGTCACCTCAGCGCCCATTTTTTTAAGTGCCGCAAGG
>DEBW01000172.1:22191-42633 GCA_002348905.1 Ruminococcus flavefaciens
AAGGTGCATATCTATCGGACGAGGTCCAAGCTCACAGCCGCCGGGGATACTCACGGTACACTCGCCGTTTCTGCCTAAGATAGCTCCCATGAACATAATTGATGAGCGCATCTCACGCATAAGCTCTTCGGGTATCTCCGTACCCTCAGCGCCGGCAGCGTCAATAATTGCTGTACCGTCAGCAAATCTGCACTTGCAGCCGAGACGGTTAAGTATCCTTGATGCGGAGTAAACGTCCGTTATCTCCGGACAGTTTTTCAGCACCGACTCATCTCCGCAAAGCAGAGCCGCCGCCATTATCGGAAGGGAACTGTTCTTGCTCCCCTGTAAGGTAAGCTCGCCGCTGAGACGGCTGCCTCCTTTTATTATGAATTTCTGCATCATACCACCTCGCAGCTTTTTGTGTATATTATGCTGCTGAGGCGGTGAGTGTTACTTTGCGTTTATGACTTTGCGCTTGATGAAATTGTCAAAAGTTTCAGCCATTTCATCAGGTATGTATGCATACATAAAGTGTCCCTTATCGGAAAGATGTACTTCTCCGCCGCATTTCTGAGCGTACTCAGTACCTATCTTACGCCAGTCAACATTCTTGCTGAGAGTTTTCATGTCGCTGATAAAGAAGCAGCACGGACACTTCAGCACTCCGGTAGCTTCGGCTTTTTTTGCATTTTCAGTCATGAGCCTTGCTTCCTCGTAGTATTCGGTATTTGCGATGTTTCTGTAGAAAAGCTGCTGATACAGCTCTTTTTCCTCTGAATTGAGTTCAGTACCGGTCATAAGTCCGGAAACGTTCTCGGTCTTGCTTCGGGTTATCTTAGCAAGAACTCCGTCTCTTGCGATAAGTTTGAGCACCTTGAACTGACGGTCAAGGAGTTTAAGGCGTTTAAGCTCGGTTATCTCGTAAGACTGCTGTATAGCAGTTTCAGGGATGCCCATATCCATACTCAGCACAGCCTTTACCTCATCAGGGTAAGTATTTGCCCAGTATATCGCCTCGAATCCGGAATACGAATGAGCAGCGAGCACATAAGGCGGAGCTATACCAGCCTTTTTAAGTGCTTCACGGTCACTTTCAACGAGGTTCTCAAGCTTTCTCGGCTCGTTAGTACCTCCGCTAAGACCATAGCCAGCCTTTTCAATTACAGCAATGCGGTACTTTTCAGATAAGCGGCGGTAAACCGGCTTATACTCCAGCACCGGACAGGTAACTCCGTTTCCTGCCATAAATACTACCGTAACAGCACCCTTACCCTCTGTATAAACGTTGAGCATAGTGCCGTTAACATTTACTTTGTTATCGTAATTCATTTTGTTCCTTTCGCCAAAAGCTTTTCCACAACACTAAGGATACGGTCATTTGTATCGCTGAGATGCAGGTCTGCTGCACTCTTTGACATTATCTCAACACGGTCTGGAGCGTTGTAAAGCTTTTCGATCTCAGAGATTATCCTCTCGTTTGTAACGTCTTTCTGCTCGATAACTACCGCTGCGCCAGCCTTTCCGAGTACCATTGCATTGTGGTACTGATGATTGCCGGCAACTATCGGTGAAGGTATCAGTA
This sequence comes from Ruminococcus flavefaciens, assembly GCA_002348905.1. Classification (GTDB taxonomy): domain Bacteria; phylum Bacillota; class Clostridia; order Oscillospirales; family Ruminococcaceae; genus Ruminococcus; species Ruminococcus flavefaciens_O. The sequence goes on from DEBW01000172.1 coordinate 23,756, forward strand.
TTGAAGCCTTGCCTGCTGCTTCAAGCTCTGCAAGAGTGGAAGCACCGCTTCGGCATACCACAAGGTCAGCCGCCGCAAGGCATACATCCATGTCGTTTATGTACTCCGTTATGCGGAGTCTTTCACTTTTCAGCGGTACACCAGCCGCCTGCATGGACTGCGGGAAAGTCTCCTTACCCATGCCGCCGTAGCCGTGTATATGATTTATATTCAGCTTTTTGCCGGTGTGCCATTTTATAACAGCGTCCATAGTCTCATTTATGCATCCTGCACCGAGACTTCCGCCGAATGAAAGTATAGTGAAGTCATCGTTGAATCCGAGCTTCTTTCTTGCTTCCGCACGGCTTATGGAGTTAATGCTGCTTCGTACCGGAAGTCCGGTAACGCTGTACTCAAACTTGCTTTTATCCATGAAATTGAGAGCTTCCTCAAAGGTTAGCATAACATAGTCTACCTCTTTTGAGAGAAGACGGTTTGTAACTCCGGGGTAAGCGTTCTGCTCATGGATAGCGGTAGGTATGCCCATTTTAGCAGCCTTGCGTATAACAGGGCCGCAGGCATATCCGCCTGTACCGATAGCGATATCAGGCTTGAAATTCTCGATTATCGCCTTTGCCCTTCTTCCGGAGGTCGCAAGATAAGCAACAGCTTTGGCATTTCTGCCGATATTTTCAAGAGATATCTTTCTCTGGAAGCCTGCTACCTTGATAGTCTCCATTCTGTAGCCTGCCTGAGGTACGAGCCTTGACTCCATACCCTTAGGAGTGCCGGCAAAGAGAAACTCGGCATCTGGATATTTTGCCTTTATAATATCTGCAATGGCAAGACCGGGGTTGATATGTCCGCCAGTACCGCCGCAAGAAATGAGAACTTTCATATTACTGCTCCTTTATGCGTTTTTGGGTTCATCGTAGTAATCATCATCTTCCGGAGTATCATCATCATCCGGCTCAGTGTCAGTATCATCCTCAGACTTTTCCTCCGGATAGTACCTGTACTGTGAGATATTTAGCATTATGCCCATTTCAACGAGCTGCATTACAAGCGCCGTACCGCCGTAGCTGAAAAACGGCAGGCTGATACCTGTATTAGGTATAAGGTTACTTACAACCGCAAGGTTGAAAGCTGTCTGTATGCCTATCTGAGTGGTTATTCCGACTGCGATAAGCATACCGAATCTGTCCTTGCAGCGTACTGCGATAGAGTAACCCTCGATGATGAGGAGGAAGAATACTATTATTATCGCAAGCGCTCCGACAAAGCCTATCTCCTCGCATACGATCGGGAAAACGAAGTCATTTTTCGTCTCAGGGAGGTAGAGGAACTTCTGTCGTGAGTTTCCGAGTCCAAGACCGAAAAGTCCGCCTGAACCAATGGCGATAAGGGAGTTTGCTGTCTGCCATGTGTCGTTGAGAACGTCAGCGAAAGGATCTTTCCATGAGCGGATACGTATTTCAACGTAGCTTCCCGGAACTTTCGCCTGTGTAGATACGTACACCACAGCCATTATCAAACCGCTGACAGCAAGTGCAGCGTACTGCTTTATGTTTGCTCCTCCGCAGAGTATCATTGCCGCTGCGATAGCGCTTATGAGCATGATACCGGATATGTGCTTTTCAAGAGCGATGAGAAGAACGTATACACCGAGCAGTCCTGCATACTTCACGATACCGGTGGTGAACTTGTTCATTTTCTTGCCGTCCTTCTCCATGCTGTAGGCGAAGAATATGATAAGTGCAAGCTTTGCCACCTCAGACGGCTGCAAGTTTATAGGGCCAAGAGTGATCCAGCGTCTTGCGCCCATTGAACCGCCCTCATCGTTACCAATGGCAAGAACCAGTACAAGCAGTAACCCCACTCCGACGTAAAGGAAGCTTGCGATATTGAAGTTTCTCAGTAAAGGGATGTCTATCTTTTTCAGGTTATGATAGTCTATCCTCATGATTATTATCATTGCAACAAAGCCTATTGCTGCAAATCCAGCCTGTTTTTTTGCGTAGTAAAGTCCGTCGCCGTAATCGCTGTACGCCCATGCATAGCTGGCAGAAGCCATCATAGAAAGTCCGACGACAAGAAGTATCATGACATAGGCGAAAAATGCGATGCTAATGTCACTGTGTTTGCCGTCGCCTATCAGAAAGCGCAGTATTCCACGGCGTGAACGTTTTCTTTTTCTGTTTTTTGTACCAGCAGCCATTTATGCCTCCAGATCTTGATAGTTTATTGAGCCGTCAGCTTTAAGCCGTCAGCTTTCAGGAGCTAAAAATAACATCCATATTATCATTTGAACATCAGTAATGTTACTATGCCCAGTACACCGAAAATGATACCTGCGGACGAGAAAGTAACAACTATCTTGTACTCGCTGAATCCGCTCATCTCGAAGTGGTGGTGTATAGGAGTCATCTTGAATATACGTCTGCCCTCGCCGTACTTCTTCTTTGTGTACTTGAAGTAGGATACCTGTATAACAACTGAGAGAGCCTCAATGATGTAAACAAGTGCAACGAGTATCATAAGAAGGTGCTTGTGAAGTACAAGTCCTGTAGCTGTAACAGCTGCGCCGAGGAACATAGAGCCTGTGTCGCCCATGAAGCACTTTGCAGGGTTGAAGTTCCATATAAGGAATCCGAGACATCCGCCTGCAAGAGCCATTGTAAAGCATGACATCTCATTCTTGCTGAGTATCGCACAGCATACTGTGAATATCAGCATCGCTGTGAACGTAACTGAACCGCAGAGACCGTCAACGCCGTCTGTAAGGTTTACAGCGTTTGTGAGGTATATTATCACGGGTATGAGTATGACATAATAGAATATACCAAGTGAAGGAGACTCCCAGAAACCGAGGTCTATAGTAGTCTTTCCGTCGCCGAATTTGTATATCATAAAGAGGAATCCGAGTGAGAAAAGTGTCTGCAAGGCGATCTTCTGCATAGGAGTAAGTCCGTCATTGTTCTTTCTTGCAACTTTGGTATAGTCGTCGATGAAGCCGATAAGTCCGAACAGGAGTGAGAATATCACAACGCTCAGAAGTACAAGGAAGTTGTTCCTTGTGGATATGGCGGTGGAATCAAGACCGTAGCGTATGCGGTATGCCCAGTAACCGCCTATTGCGGTAAGAGTAGTGGATATTATGAACATGAAGCCGCCCATTGTGGGAGTTCCCTGTTTTTTAGCGTGCCACTGCGGACCGTCCTCAGTTTTTATAGGCTGACCGAACTTTATCCTGTGAAGGAAAGGTACGAGCCATTTTCCTGAGATGCCGGCTATGGCAAACGAAAGCAAAGCAACGATAAGGTTTATGATCCATAATGACATAAATTCATACAACTCCAGTTTTATATATTTATTGAGCCGTCAGCCACAGCTTTCAGCCATTCGGTGCATTAAAGAAGTTTAAGTCCCTCAGCAACTACCTCACGCTCGTCGAAGTGTATCTTTTTCATTCCGGCAAGCACCTGATAGTCCTCGTGACCTTTTCCGGCAAGAACTATTATATCACCCTTTTCAGCAATTTTCAAGGCATGATAGATAGCCTCCCGTCTGTCAACGACAACATCGTAAGGCACAGAGGTATCTTCAAGACCTGTGAGTATCTCTTTTATGATAGCCTCAGGATCTTCATTTCGTGGGTTATCGGAAGTAACAACAAGTCTGTCAGCGTATAAAGCGGCAGCTCTTGCCATTTTCGGACGCTTTGCAGCGTCACGGTTTCCGCCACAGCCGAACAGGCATATAAGTCTGCCCTCGGTGTATTCCTTGACGCTTCTGAGGATATTCTCAACAGCATCAGGAGTATGGGCGTAGTCGCATATAACGGTGAAGTCACGTCCTGTAGGTATTACCTCGCATCTTCCCTTTACTCCGTTGTAGCCGGCGATAGCTTCGAGTATCGTGTCAGCCGGTATCTTCTCACGGAGACATACAGCTATTGCAGCCGTAAGGTTAGATACGTTGAAAGCTCCGGGGATATGTGACTTTACGCAGTAGGACTTCTCTCCCTTGCAGAACCAGAAGCTGCTGCCTGTTGAGCGTATCTTTATGCCGTCAGCATAAACGTCAGCATTCTGCTTTACGCTGAATGAGCACTTATCGCAGGATACTTCGCTGTAAAGGCGCTTTCCATAATCGTCGTCGATATTTATGATAGCCTCGCCGCAGATATCGAAGAGCATCTTCTTAGCCTGATAGTAGTCCTCCATAGTTTTATGGTAGTCCAGATGATCCTGCGTAAGGTTGGTAAATACGGCAGTTCTGAACCATGATGAGCCGATGCGGTTTTGGACAAGTCCGAAAGAGCTTACCTCCATGACAACGTATTCGCAGCCTGCCTCAGCCATTTTAGCGAGGAGAGCCATGAAATCGAATGTCATAGGGGTGGTGTTCTCGGTGTGAAGCACCTCATCGCCTATCTCATTCTGAATAGTGCCGATAAGACCGGTTTTGTGTCCGGCAGACATGAGTATGTGTTTTATAACATTTGTGATAGTAGTTTTGCCGTTAGTGCCGGTAACGCCGATAAGAGTCATTTTCTTTTCCGGATGTCCGAACCATGCAGCGCAGAGCTTTCCGTAGAGAAAACGTGAATTATCGGTGATTATCTGTCTGTCGCCAAGACCTAAGTCATGCTCGCATACTACCGCAGCAGCACCCTTTTCGAGCATTTCCGCAGCAGCGGTATGACCGTCAAAGCTTCCGCCTTTGACGCAGACAAAGAGGCTGCCTTCAACGACCTTGCGTGTGTCATCGGTTATGGAGCTTATCTCTGTATCGCCAATAGCAGTAACAGCATTATTTTCAAGTAAGTCCTTTAATTTCATTCTGACCGCCTCCGTCATAAAATTATTCTCCGTGTTCGCTTGATATGAATTCAAGCTCTACGGTAGAACCGACAGGCACTTTCTTGCCTGGTTCGGGATTTTGTTTCTGTACAGTAACTCCGCCGTTGCTAATTGAAGCACCCTTAGCAACGTAATTGAGTCTCTTGTATACTATAGAATCGTTGGCTGCTTCCGGAGAAAGACCAACAAGGTCAGGAACTTCGGTATAGTCAACGGTATGATTTGATTCAGTGTAGAGGTATACAGTACCTCCCTTTGATACCATAGTACCGGTTATAGGCGACTGTGCGATAACTGTCGAGCCTTCGCCTATCTTCTTATGCTGCAAGCCCAGATCATCAAGAGTAGCGATAGCGTCCTCAACGCTGCCGTCGAGGATAGGTACAGTAACATCGAGGTTAGCAAGCTCCTCAGCCGAATATTCAGGGCTTATGCCGAGGTAAGGCAGAACGTCCGTGAATATCTTTCTTGCAGTAGGAACAGCTGTCTGGCTTCCGTAGTAAGCCTTCGACTTATCCGGCATATCAGCGAGTACAAGGAGTATTACCTCAGGATCATCAGCCGGAGCAAAGCAGCAGTATGATGCACCGTACTCCTGTTCGTCATCTTTTTCCTCCTCGCCCTTCTTCATTACCTTATTCTTTGCGGTAATGGAAAGACGCTGTGAAGTACCGGACTTACCGCCGATAGCGTAACCTTTGATATAAACATTGCCCTTTTGATTTTCGTTAACAACATATTCAAGGGCTTCACGCATTTTTTCGGAAGTCTCCTCAGATACCACCTGTCTTTTTACAGTGCGCTCATTTTTGAGCACAACATTTCCGTCCTGGTCGATTATCTTGTCAACGACATAAGGTTTAAGGAGATAACCGCCGTTTATAACTGCACAGTATGAAGTTATCATTTCCATAGGGGTGATAGTTTCACCCTGACCGAAAGAACATACCGCAAGGTTGAATTCATTCATATCCTCAAGGCTGAAGCCGATACCGGCAGCCTCCGCCGGCAGGTCGATGCCGGTAAGCTCGTTAAGACCGAAAGCGTCGAAGTAGTAGCAGAATTTATCGCTATGAAGCCTTCTGCCTATCTCCATGAACGCCGGGTTGCATGATTCCTTGAGTGAATCGAAGAAATTAAGCGAACCATGACCGGAAGTATTCCAGCACTTGATAGGAGCATTACCGCCCTCAATGGTAACAGAACCGGTACAGTTGAAGTAATCATTGTCAAAATCAATGAGATTTTCCTCAACAGCCGAACCGCTGGTTATTACCTTGAATACCGAACCCGGCTCATACACCTCTGAGATGCACTTGTTTTTCCACTGCAATTCAAGAGCTTCCGAGGTAGCTTTTATCTTTTCGTCACCGTTGAGCATATTTATCTGCTCTTTGATGCTTTTGTCGTATATCTCATACGGCTCACTCAGGTCAAAGCTCGGATATGTAGCCATACCGTATACCGCACCGGACTTTGCATTCATGAGTATAGCGCAGGCACGGTTCTTAACGCTGTATTCCTCGACCATTTCCTGCAAATACTTTTCAAGGTTCATCTGGATGTTCATATCTATGGTAAGATATATGTCATTTCCGTTCTTTGCAGGGTAGGTCTTTGAGTACCTGTAAGGAAGAGCGTTGCCGTGTGAGTCCTTGGCTGAGATAGTTTTTCCGTCAGTACCCGAAAGGTAGTCGTCATAGTAGGCTTCAAGACCGTACATACCATGACCGTCAGCATTTGTAAAGCCTATTACAGGCGCAGCGTACTCGCTCTGGAGGTAGTATCTCTTTGTATCTTCCTCAACATTAAGGCTTACGAAGCCGTTTTTGCTGAAAAAGCTGAGAAGTTCGTCAGCGACAGGCTTTTCGACCTGTTTTTGCAGTACAGCGTACTGACTGTCCATTCCCATAGCTTCTTCCACCGCTTCCGGCTTTATTTCGAGCTTCTGAGACAGGAGATTGATTACCTCCTGCTTGAAGTATTCGGCAGATACCGGCAGATTATCCTCGATAACGACCTGATGCTCAACGCCGTTCTCGTCAGTTATCGTCTCAACTGACGGCTGATACGTGCCATTTTTGATATCTGTGGCACGTTTATCTATTTTTTTCTGTAAATTTTCAAGGTCTTCACGGAAGCACTTAGGATCAAGGAACACTTTATAAACTGTTGCGCTCTTTGCAAGTGCAGTTGACTTTGCATCATATATCGAACCACGGTGTGCTGGTATGATTATCGAACCGAAGTGGCGGTCATTCGCCATATCCTGATACTTTTTATTTTCCAGTACCGATATTTTGAAAAAGTTTCCTGCTACTACAGTAAAAAGCACACAGAATGCAGAAGTCATTAATAAACTGGCTCTGCGCTTCATAGCTTTTGTAGGAAGGTTCTGGTTCTTATTAGCCATTGCAGCCTCACTTTCCGTATTTACAGTAAGCCTGAGAGATCACATAGCTTTCCTGTAGTATTATCGCCGCAGTCATTCAACTTTGCGCCGAACAAACTGTACGTTTTACTTATTTTTGCTAAAAAATAGAATAAGGCAGGGTATCTCTCATGCCCCGCCTTTGAACATCTGTTTTTTGGGATGTCCGTTTCTATTGATACGACGAAGGATTGATCACGCTTGTCAGGCGTGAGACTGCCTTAACTGCCCATACGCTCCGGACAGACGGCAGTCTCCTGATATTTCCGATCACCCGCTGTTGTATCCCGTGTTCTACTTATACCTACGGCTTTTGTATATATGTGCCGTTAGCATTTGGTGGTTGCAGGGCAGTCCTGTTACTATATTTATATTGGTACTACCCTCTGAAATATTCCACACAATAATCAAAAAAATCTCTTATCCTTGAAAGTATAGTTGCGTTCTGCTTTGGAATATTTACAACATCATCAGTCTGTATCTGAATATACTTGATCTGAGATGAGTCTATCTTCTTCATACCGAGTACATTTTCGGCATACTCATCAACATTCTTTGCAGACATCTTCTTTTCAAGTTCAGCCTGAAGTCTTACATTTTCAGCCTGTACAGTATCGAGTTCATTTTTCTTGGCTGTAACTTCGTTGTATACGGTATTGTCGTTATTGGCGCTTAATATAGCCAATCCCAGCATTCCGATTCCCAAAGTAGCAGAACCAAGAATAGTAAATAATGAAACGCCCTTATCTTCCTTGGTTTTCATATTTATCTTTTTCTTTTTCCGGTTCTTTTTTACCGGCTTCTCAGGAGATGCAGTATCTGGAGAAGCTTGATTGCGGCTATACGGATCCGCTTGATAATTATAAACAGAATCACGTTCAGCCACTTTCCGATCCACTCCTTTCTATTATCCTGAGCTTAGCACTTCTGCTTCTGTTATTGTTTTCAAGTTCATTCTCATCAGCCTCTATAGGCTTTCGGTTCACAAGTTTTCCCTGCGGCTTGCGTCCGCATACACACTGGGGAAAATCAGGCGGACAGACACATCCCTTGCACCAGCCGGCAAAACGCTGTTTAACAAGTCTGTCTTCGAGTGAATGGAAAGTAATTACGGCGAGTCTGCCATTAGGTTTAAGGCAGGCGAAAGCTTTGTCGAGTCCCTCCGAGAGGTGGTCGAGTTCGCCGTTTACCGCTATTCTTATAGCCTGAAATGTTTTTTTACAGGGGTTTTTATCTCTTCTTGCTTTCTGCGGAACGCTTTCCCTTATGATATCTGCGAGCTGGAGAGTAGTTTCGACAGGTGCAGTTTCCCTTGCCTTAACGATATTTGAAGCGATACGTCTTGAGAATTTCTCCTCACCGTACTCAAATATTATATTGGCAAGCTGCTGTTCATCGAAAGTATTCACAACATCGGCAGCACTGATTCCGGTCTTGCTCATTCTCATATCTAACGGAGCATCGGAATGGTAGGAAAATCCTCTGCTGCCTTCATCGAGCTGATACGATGAAACGCCGAGATCCATAAGGATACCGTCAACTGCAGGTATACCCAGCTCATTAAGGACAAAATCCAGCTCTGAATAATTTCTGTGTATAACAGAAACATTGCTGAACTGAGCGAGTCTCTCTGATGCAGCTTTTATAGCATCAGGATCACGGTCAAGTGATATAAGTCTGCCCTTGCTGCTAAGACGGGAAGCGATAGCAAAGGAATGTCCGCCTCCTCCGGCAGTACAATCAACGTAAATACCGTCCGGATCAATATCCAGACCGTCGATGCACTCTTGAAGAAGTACGGAAAAATGACTGAATTTCATAAAGCATCTCCTTAAATACGTTCTACAGCGAAGCCGTACACATCACAGCATCGCCAACGCATACGGAAATCAGAGCACAAGCCCTTCGAGGACAGCTTTTTTAGCCTCAGGGGCAATGCTCTTTCTGTTTTCAGCGAGTTTCTCGCTGTTCCAGATCTCAGCCTTTTTCATGTTTCCGATAACTGTGACATCGTCGGTGATACCGGCACGTTTTCTCAGATTCTGAGATATGAAAATACGTCCCTGCTTATCGGGGACTTGCTTTTCAGCATCTGAGAGAACGTCTCTTCTGATACAATCACCGATCTCGCCGGTGATCTGATAGAGCTTGTCGCAGAAGATCTGAAACTCTTCAACGGAGTAAACGGCAATATACTTGTCATCAGGACTCATACAAAGGTAAAATTCAGTACCGAGTATTTCACGGAGTTTGTTCGGGAAGCTCATGCGGCCTTTAGCGTCGATACTTGGATAATACGTACCGCATAGAAGCCCGCTCATTAACTTCGCCCCTCTTTCTTTCAACCCGGTGCGTATCAATACCATTTTGCAGGTAAATATCACCTTTCATTGCCTTTTTTTGCCCCTAAAAATATTATACATCATTATATACGATTAATCAAGAAAAATTACTTACAAGATAAGCTTTAAAAGCAAGTTTATTTTTAGTGATTTTATCTATTTTTTGAAGGCTGCGGGTTCAATTCCGGCGTTTTTGAGAACAAACATTCTTTTATTAGTTATATTTTTAATCCTATTAGCTGGATACTTGCCTTATAATTGCAAAATAAGTCTCTGAGCGCAGCTTTCACCGCAGCTCAAAGACTTATAATTATACATACATTAATGAATATTATTCATCATTCATAATCGTAGTATTTTTTACTTTCAGAAGAAACAGGCTCACTGGCATAAACTTCATTATCAGTCGGATCAGTCGGCTCTGTAGTGTCGCCGCCGTGTGATGATGTTGTTGAAGAAGCCAGTTCAGTAGTTTCGGAGTAAGGCTCTGTTGTATACTCTGAGAAAGGCTGAGTTGTAACAGCTGTAGTAGTCGTTGAAGTGTCGGAAGTATTTGTCTCCGTAGCAGGTTCAGTAGCCTGAGGAGGAGTATTTCCGCCTATATCCGTAGGATTGTTGTTCGGGTAGAAAACGCCCGGAGTCTCCTGATAGTCAGCATTAACGACCTTCGGAGTAGAATGTTTGCCGTCAGGTATCTTTTCGCCCTCAGGTCTTGGAGTGTAGAACACATTGAACTTTGAGGATTTCAGATCCATAGCGAGCTTGAACTCATAACCCTTTACGGTCATCTGATCGTCAATGTTAACATATGTAACATAACCGGTAGCCTCTGAGTATATCGGCTGTATCCATCTTGACGGGTCATCTGAAAGTTTCAAACCGTAAGCGCTCTTTATCATGTTTCTGAGCTGGTAGTCGTCGATATATGTAACAGTTCCGTAATGCGGATCATATCCTGCATCGTAGTCGCTTGATACTGAGCGGAGGTAAGGAAGGTCAGCCCAGAATACCTCGTCGCAGTTTGCAGTTACACCGCCGCTTGAAGCGGAGAACATAGTGAGAGCGAAGTCATCATCGTAGTAAAGCGCCTGACCAAGAACCTCATTTACTGCATCAACTACGACCTGAGGCGGATGAGGCTTGCAGCGAAGGTCAGCGGAATCATTGTTGTGGTACTTGCAGTAGGTGTATACCGCAACAGCCTGTGCCTTGATAGCTTCATAGTTCATGGAGCTTCCGACCTCGTTGAACACTATCTGAGACACCATTGAGAGAACATCGCCTGAAACTCCTGCAACAGTTATCTTCTCGTCCTCGACCGTACCTGTATCCATTAGGTAAGTACCCGGATAATAGTGGAACAGGATATCCTGATAAGTCCATCCGCTGTATGTAGCGTAGAAGTTAGCACCGTTCTGGCTCATACCAACTCCGTGTCCCCAACCGTAGGTAACTATAGCGAACTGACCTGGTACAGACTCGATATTCGGCTGGCTCTCGAAGAACGGGATATCACCGACATAGCCGCCTGTAACGTTGAGAGCTACCGGAGTAGGCTTCTTGTCGCTCTTTTTCTTGGCAGTTTTCTTTTCGCCGCTGTTTTCAGCCTCCGGCGGAGCTTCATAGCTTATGAGTGAAAGGCTGTCGTCGTAATCATCAAGTTCAGCCTTGTACCATTCTATCTCTTTTTCTTCTGTTTCTTCATTATTAACGTCTGCTGCATCATCATCAGCAGCAGTAGTGGCAGTGCCTGTAACGGCAGTACTCTCAGTCTTTGAAGTTGATGTGGTCTTTGCAGTTGTGGTCTCCTCAGCGCTTGCCATACCGGTAGAACCTGTGCATACGAGCACAGCTCCGGCAATGACAGCAGCAGCCCTCTTTATCGGGTTATCTGACTTCATTGCTATCACCTCATATCCTTTATTTTTTCAAAAGCCCTGAACCATTGACTGGCTTACTGTTCAGCAGCAGCAGTTTCAGAAGCCGGTTCAGTAGGCGTGTGTGCTTTTTTGTATTCCTCAGTTCTCTCGATAGTTGAGAGGTTGCCTGCAACTTCATTCGGGCGAAGTCTTCTCGCAATAATGATAAAGCGTGAGTTATCCTCGTCAGCGTAGCAGGTAGACATTGTAAGGAGCTTATCGCCGTATTTCACATCAACGCCTGTATCAAACAGCTGTCTTGACCTTGCGGTATTGATATAGTCGTTGAAGGACTTTTCATCATCAAGCTCTTCCATAGTCCAGTAAGGGAAGTCTGTGTACCAGTTTCCGCTTGTTATGGAGAAGCAGCACATAACGTAGTCGTAGTCCTTGTAGTTTGAACTCAGCTCAACGAAAGGAGCCTGCTCAAAGAAACCATAGTCCTGACGGTATCTTCTGATAGAGCCGAACATGGTATTATTAGCCATATTATGACCGTATATCAGTATATTTTCAGACTGTTCCTCCTCGATGCTTCCGAACATATCACGGTAGTCCATAAAGAGAGTACCTTCACGGTTCGGGGTTCTTTCAGCGAAAGAGTGGTCGAGGTAGAAATAGTTAGGCTCATAGGCAGTTCCGCCGTAGAACGGTACATTTTCAGGGATATAACCGGGATCTTTAACGAATGGATAATCCACATCGGTATTAGGTATCTTTATCCAGCCGGCAACGTCCTTGTTCTGTTTCAGGAGCATTTTAGCTCTTTCTGTCATGCCTGTTTCAGAAGGCACATACGCATAGAGCGGCACAGTTTCGGCTTCGGTAGCCTCAGTTGTAACAGGTTCAGCCTTGCCGACAGTCGGTGTATCCTTTGATTTGCAGCTTGAGAGAAAAGTAGCTGCGCCAAGACCTGCTGCCACTACAAAAGCGGTACAGGTCGTAATGATCTTTGCTTTTTCGTTCATTTATCATTCACCAGTATTTGCTTTTTGATCCGTCTCAGTCTCCTTTTTTACCTCTTTTACAGCCTGCTTAGGACCATACGGCACAAAAGGAGCATCAGGATCATATTTTTCATTTGTTCTTGTATTGAAGTACATAGTAGGCCACTTTATATTCGGGTTTGCCTGACTGTTCTGAGTGCCCTCATAAGCGTCCTCACCAGGACGTACACGGCGGGCAAGGAGTATAAGTCTGCCTCTGTCGCCGAGGAGAGTATTGCAGGTAGAAAGTGTCAGGAGAGGGTCACCGTACTGCACATCAATATCATTTGTACGGATAGTACGTCTTTTTGCCTCGTTTACAAATTTATAGAAGTCTTCTTCGCTGTTGAAATCAATGGTATTCCAGCAGTCGAACTTTGTTTCGGTATCGTCCTCAGCATCTACAATGAAGAAAGCGAATATCTTGTAGGTGTACATCTCATAATTCGAGTTGAACTGAATTACAGGGTGTTTGCCGTAGTAATCAGCATTTCTGTAGTAGTACTTGAGGCTGCCGAACATACTCTCGTCAGCCATATTATGACCGTAGACTATGAGATTATCAGAGTTCTTGTCGATAAGTCTGTGGTCTTTAACGTGGTCGAAGAAGTTGCGCCAGTCGAGGAAAAGAGTGCCGGCACGGGCTTCATTTCCCTTAACGTCGATATTGAGGTAAGTGAAGTTATCCTTAGCCTGAACGACAGGGAGAGAAACGATAGGATCGCCGTCGATAGTCGGTATAGTCAGGTATCCCACGATATCCTTGTTGATGTCAAGGAGCTTCTGAGCGCCCGGAAGAAGGTTGTAGACCTTTTCAGGTTCTTCCTTTTTCTCAGGTTCTTTTTTAGTATTGATGATAGGCTCATAGGTGTGGTAGAGACCGTCAATATCGTCATATGTCATACGGCTGTGCCAGAGGTCGAGGTAGTAATCTCCGACCATATAGCCGCACACGACTATAGCCACAACAGATGTAAGGAATACGCATTTTCTGACAACTTCAAGAGGCTTGTCGCCCTTTTCAGGGAAAAGTTCACGTATTCTTCTTTTGAGCGGCTTCTTTTTCTTCTTCTTTTTCTTTCCGGACTTCTTTTTCTCCGGTCTTACCGGCTGAACTGCATCTCCGGCAGGAGGTACGAACTCAGGCGCAGCAGCAGGAGCAGAATCCGGCTCAGGTGCTCTTTCAGCCCTTACAGCACGTTTCAGTGCAGGCATAGGCGGCGGAGCATCTTCAAGAGGCTGTTTCAGAGATATTCCCTCAGCAGCGAAAACAGCAGCAGCGTCTCCGGGAATATCGATTATCGGAGCATCAGTCTCAGTGTTGCTGGCTGTGTCAGTTATCTCAGCTGGAGCATCTTCGGCATTTTTCTCAGCCTGTTCTGCTTCTTCAAGTATATCAAGCACAGCTTTTCTGTTTGCTTTTACCTTATTGAATTTAGCGGCAAAGCGCTGGGACATATCGTCATCAACGTCTGCCGGCGGCGGTTCTTCATGTTCAGGAACTGACCGCACGTTCTCTTCTACAGCAGCGATCCTTCCGGCTGTTTCATCAGCCTCGGAACCGGCGTTATCTATATTTATATTATCGTTATTGTTATCACACATCAGTAAATTACCGCTTCCGTAAAATGGTCATGGGCAGGTCTGCCGCATGGACATACCTATCCCATATTTTATTATTTTACACCATTTTACGTAGCTTTGTCAAGGTTTGTGTACAAACTTTCACAGTATCACCTTGAAGGTTTTAGCTTGAGGGTATAATTTGTTGAATACCAACAATTAACACGCTCCAAAATTGTTTAAAAGTAAAAAAGGATGTACAAAGTCAAAACCTTGTACATCCTTATAACACATCTGAATATTAATCAGACACCGTACTTTGTTGTAGCAACTGGTACGCCAGGACCCATTGTTGAAGTAACAGTGCAGCTCTTGAGGTAAGTACCCTTAGCAGCAGCTGGCTTAGCCTTAACGATAGCTTCCATAAGTGTAGAGAAGTTCTCTTCGAGCTTAGCAGCGCCGAAAGAAGCCTTGCCGATCGGGCAGTGGATAATGTTGGTCTTATCGAGACGGTACTCGATCTTACCAGCCTTAGCCTCTGTTACAGCCTTAGCAACGTCAGGAGTTACTGTACCAGCCTTTGGGTTTGGCATGAGGCCTCTTGGTCCGAGAACCTTACCGAGACGTCCTACAACGCCCATCATGTCAGGTGAAGCAACAACAACGTCGAAGTCCATCCAGTTTTCCTTAGTGATCTTCTCAACGAGATCCATACCGCCAACGAAGTCAGCACCAGCAGCCTGAGCAGCCTCATACTTTTCTTCCTTGCAGAATACGAGAACTCTTACGTTCTTACCAGTACCGTTAGGGAGAACAACAGCACCTCTAACCTGCTGGTCAGCGTGACGTGAGTCAACGCCGAGACGGATGTGAGCCTCAACAGTCTCATCGAACTTTGCCTTTGCATTCTGGCAAACTAATTCAAGAGCCTCTGTGGACTCATAAAGCTTTGCAGCATCGATAGCCTTAGCGCTATCAACATATTTCTTGCCGTGTTTCATTATATATCCTCCTATTTAAGTGGTAATACCGGGATTAATGTACCCGATTAGCGGAATTTTCCTCCCACCAATAGAACTCAGAACGGGGAATATCTCTCCCCTATCGTCATTCAAGTATAAATTTATCAGTCAACAACTACAACGCCCATTGAGCGAGCTGTACCAGCGATCATGCTCATAGCAGCTTCGAGTGAGCCTGCGTTAAGGTCTGGCATCTTAGTCTCAGCGATCTTCTGGATCTGCTCCTTAGTGATGTTAGCGACCTTAGTCTTGTTAGGAACTCCTGAACCGCTGTTGATGTTGCAAGCCTTCTTGATGAGGACTGCAGCCGGTGGAGTCTTAGTGATGAAGGAGAATGAACGGTCAGCATAAACAGTGATAACAACTGGGATTATCATGCCGATATCGTTCTTTGTTCTCTCGTTGAATTCCTTTGTGAATGCCATGATATTTACACCATGCTGACCGAGAGCCGGACCAACAGGTGGTGCAGGAGTAGCCTTTCCTGCTGCGATCTGAAGCTTAATGTAGCCAACTACTTTCTGTGCCATGTATTCGCACCTCCATAAATGTGGTAAATGGCGAGGCAAGAATTATTTTACCTCTCCCACTGAAGCCCTTTGGCTTCTGATTTTGACCTTGATTAATCCTCCACGGTAACTACCTGACTGATAGGCAGTGTAGTGGGGGTTTCTCTGCCGAACATTGATACGAGAAGATCAACTGTACGGTCTTCGAGATTGATATTCTGAACGACTCCGATAAAGCCGTCCATAGCAGTACCTGAGATCTGAACATGGTCGCCTTCCTTGAAGTTTACCTCGACAGAAGAAACGTCGATGCCGAAGGTCTTCTTGACCTCTTCTTCTGAAAGCGGAGTAGGTTCTGATCCAGGACCAACGAAACCGGTGCAGCCTCTGGTGTTTCTTACAACGTACCAGGTGTCCTCAGTAACTACCATTTTGACCAGAACGTAACCTGGGAAGGTCTTACGCTCGATCTCTTTGCTTTTTCCATCAGTGATCTCTTCTACTCTTTCGGTAGGGACTCTGACCTCCTGGATAAGATCATGAAGCTTACGGTTTTCGACAACCTTTTCAATATTCTGTGCTACTTTGTTCTCATAGCCTGAATAAGTGTGGATAACGTACCACTTTGCTGCTTCTGACATAAAATATCCTCCTAAGAAATCTTATCAGCCCTGCTGGTAGATAAAGCTCAACAGATGAAGGAATCCAAAGTCAAGTGCGCCGACGATAAGAGCAGAACCTGCAACAACAGCGAGAACAACTGCTGTGTTATTGACAACGGTCTCCTTTGTAGGCCATACGACTTTCTTGAATTCGATCTTTAAGTCCTTGAACCACTTAGCAACCTTGTTAGGCTCTTTCTTCTCGGACTTCTTTTCTTTTTTATCCTTTGTTTCGGATGCGGTATTTTCTTGTTTTTTAGCCTTTTCCTTAGCCATTAAAAATACTCCTTCCGATTACTTTGTTTCCTTGTGAAGAGTATGCTTGCGGCAGAACTTGCAGTGTTTCATCATTTCAATTCTGTCCGGATCGTTCTTCTTGTTCTTCTTGGAAACGTAATTACGCTGTTTGCACTCAGTGCAAGCTAATGTAATTTTAACTCTCATAACGGCACCTCCTGAAATTAGTATTTCCTCCGCTTGCGGAGGTAGGTTGTTTGCCTCCCTCTGCGGGGCATAAAAAATAACCCCAAACGAGGTATATTCATTATAACACACTATTACAAGCTTGTCAAGCACTTTTTAAAATTAAAATGTATAAAGAAAATGCGGGCAATAATTTATTCTCAAATCACGAATTGCAGGGACGGCGTTTCGCCGTCCGTGTCATACTCATTCATTATCACGAATACAATTGTAGGGAACGCCTCCCACGGCGTTCCGGCACGTTAAATGTCAATATACAGCCACTCATGGGGGTCACCGCAATTTCACAGCCAACGATAATCGTAATCGTTTTGTTGGTTTGACTGTTCGGAACGCCGTGGGCGGCGTTCCCTACAAATAATTTCTGCATAGCATTACTTTACATATGCGGCAGGCTTTCTTTATAATTTTCTTTATATATTTATTTATAATAGGTATATGTATCAGAATTGAACCAAGTGCTGTATCAAAAATGATACAAGTGCTGGTTCAGAAATGATACAAGCTGAAAGTTTTCAACATATTCTCAACAAGCTTTTCAACACATAGGATATCATGTCTTTATCACGAAAATTTAAATAATTTCCTTGACAAATCTGTGTGAATATTGTATATTTAAAGTGATAGGCGTAAGCCGGTCTTACGCCAAAAAAATTGAGAGGGGTAAAAAACATGAAACTGAAAAAACTGACAGCTGCTTTATCAGCATTCGCAGTATCCGCAGGTATGCTCACATCACTTCCTGCTGCTAACGCTGCTGACGGCGGCTACAACTACGCTGAAGCTTTACAGAAGTCCATGTTCTTCTATGAAGTACAGCAGGCTGGTAAACTCCCTGAGTGGAACAACGTTCCGTGGAGAGCTGACTCTATGGTAAATGAGGACGGCGAGGAGACAGATTTCGTAAAGGGCGGCTGGTTCGATGCCGGCGACCATTTCAAGTTCTGCCTTACAAACGCTTACTCTGCTTCAATGCTCGCATGGGGTTATCTTGAATACAAAGACGCTGTTGACAAGGCTGGTCTCGGCGAACTCTACAGAAACAACCTCCAGTGGGGACTTGACTACGTTATGGGCTGCGATCAGGGCGGCGGTAAGGTAGTTGGTACTATAGGCGACTTTACAGGCGGCTCTACCGACCATAACATCTGGTGCAGCGCTGAGGTATACCTCCGCAAGCATCACCTCAACAACGGCGACTGGGAACGTCCATATGATGTAATCGAGAATGCTTCTGTTGCAGGTCTTGCAGCCGCTTCACTCGCAGAAGGCTACCTCGTATTCAAGGATACTGATCCTGAGAAAGCTGAGCAGTACCTCAAACACGCAAAAGACCTCTTTGAGGGCGCTGACAAGATAAGAGACAAGGACGATATCGGCGGTATGGCTGGTATGTACAAGACAGAATCATGGATAGATGACTGTATGTTCGCAGCTCTCTGGCTCTACAAGGCTACAGGCGACAAGGCATATCTCGACAAGGTAGAAAAGGAATACATTCCTAACTTCCCGCTTGAAGAACAGTCAACAGACCGCAAGTTCTCATGGGGACTCTGCTGGGACGATACTTCTCAGGGCGCAGCATTCCTCTATGCTCAGATAACAGGCAATGAAGAGTGGATAGCTCACGCAAGAAGACATATCAAGTTCTGGATGAACGAAGATACAAAGGCATTCACAGGTAAAATAACAGAAAAAGGTCACTCATGGCTGTTCCAGTGGGGCTGTCTCCGTCACGCAACAACAACTGCATTCCTTGCAAAGCTCGGTTCTGATACACTTTTCAAGGGCACAGATGATGCGAAGAAGTTCAACGACTGGGGCGATCTCCAGATGAACTACTGCTTCGGCGACAACGAAATGGGCTACAGCTACGTTCTCGGCATGGGCGAAAAGTCACCTACTGCTATCCACCACAGAACAGCTTCCGGTATCCACGATGACCACTGGAACGAACTCGGTCAGACAACCGGCGGCGATGAAGGCTGGCAGACAGAGTATGCTCATACTCTCTACGGCGCTCTTATCGGCGGCCCTGACAGCGACGGTACATACGGCGATTACAAGGTAGCTAACTATGAGCATACCGAGGTAGCTATCGACTACAACGCAGGCTA
>DEBW01000138.1:0-3219 GCA_002348905.1 Ruminococcus flavefaciens
TTTCATGCGGGAGCCCTGTTTAAATCTCCTTATTGTATTGACATTTATTGTTTTATGGTTTATAATAATATCGTAACTTAGAAAACTTGCTGTTAGTTTATCAATATTCATCAGAGGAAGCATTAATAAACGCATTGATGTTAGTTTATCAATATTCATCAAGAGTTCTAAGATAAGGCATTATGCCGTAGGGTATAGCGGTATCCCATTACAATCCGCTTTTTTGACTATAAGGGTGCCATATGGCACCCTTTTTGTTATTCTATCACACAATTTATTAATAGTCAATAAATTTTCTGTAAATAATAAACACTCGTGTTTTAAAATAAAATAAGATAATAAGAATACAGTTTTCTTAGATTATGAGACAAGTTGCTTTATTTGCTGACTCTGATAGCACATTTTAGAAAATAATTATATAATATAAATATTAAGCCGTCCATAAGGACGGTCCAATATTTTATTCTACCGGCAGATCTATTAATGTAGGCTCATGCTTAGCTTCACGGACATATTTAAGCATATCATCACGGAGCAGGCGTACTGTAGATGTGTTGATGCCTGGGTGTTCACAGATATGATCTTCCTTCATCAAATCATTATCGATAACAAGCTGAATGTTGTTATCAGTATCAAATATCAATTCAAGTGCTGAAACAGAACCGGGGATAGTATGAAGATACTCCTGCATCTTATCAGCTTCAGCGAACGAAAGACGAGCACAGTTCAGCTGAGAAGTCAGGAACTTAGTCTTGAAAGGCTTATCACCCGGCATAAGCAGCATATAGAAGCTTGTCTTCTGGCGATTACAGAGGAACAGGTTCTTACATATTTTAGCCCCAAGGACAGATTCTATCAGCAGGCAGTCCTCCATAGTATCAGCGTGGTCATGGTCTGCTCTCTTGTACTCGATGCCCAGAGAGTCAAGTCTATCATATATTGCTACTTCGGGCTCGGAACGATTATTTGTTGGTCGTCCGCTGTAAAGAGTATTATCTATATTCATAATCTTACTCCTTTGATTATTATCTCTTCTATTGCATCAAATGTCGCTTAGTGTAGGACAAAGCTCCATTATGCGCTAATTTTTTCCAAACTGTTCATGTTTTATTACTCGAGTTTTTTTCCAAGAAAGTTAGGTGAATTAATGGCTTTAAGGCCATCATTAAATACATAATTGTCACTGTAGTCTCTTGCATCGAATAATCCTGGTTCATATTCCTTTTCATCAGCAGATAGCCTAACAAGTAAAATGGAATTATCGAGCTTTATATTGCCGTCATTATCCAGAGAAGGACGACGTTCATAATCATATGTAGCTCCTATTTCTGCTTCTGGATTGTTCTTTGTCAGATTAGTTTCATGAAAAATGATACTGTCTTTTTTTTGTTCGCAAGAAAAATAAGCGACAACACCCTCATATGCATCCCACTTAACACCTGTATTATCATCAAAAAAAGAATAGAATACTCCTTCAAACCTGTTATCATAAGGAAGATCGGATTTTCTTTCTCCGTATCCCACCTCATATACTCCTCTTTCCAGCCATACGAAGTCATCAGCGTCCGCTATAGAAGTAGTTTCAGCGGCTACGGAAGTTGGTGTCGCAATTGTAGTCGTTATAGTATGAGATGTAGTTACAGTAGAACTTGAAGTCGTTCTTGCAGTTGTCGTAACGGCTGTTGTTTTTGCTTCATCTTTCTTATCTTCTGAAGAGTCGATATTTTGAGAAGCACAGCCACACAACAAAAACAATGAAAGTGAAAGTACTAAAGCCTTTTTCATAATATAAATCATTCCTTACTGAAATTATATAATATATTGCTTCAAATGTCGCTTCGGGTATAGAATGTGCTTCGACCGCTGCCATGCTTTAAGAGAAGTCCCTGTTCAACAAGCTGCTTGATAGAATTCTCAACTGAAGCCTTACTGATCGTCGGGCAAAGTTCCATGACTTCGCTCTTTGTAAACTTACCAATCTTATTATAAACAGCACGACGTACCATTTCTATTGCAGGCAGCTTTTCATCGACCAATACCACACGTTCTTCAAAGTCACGATATGCAACAAGAATAGTCTGCAACAAGTACTTTATAAACGGAGCAGGATCTTCTTCGCCCTCGTTCCAGCCTTTCTGACACTGTTCCAGTGCATCGTAGTAAAGGTTCTTATTCTTGGCTATCTTGCTTTCGAGGGAGATATATCTGCCGATTACATAGCCGGAACGGTATAGCAGTAAAGTTGTGAGCAGGCGGCTCATTCTGCCGTTTCCATCATTGAACGGATGAATGCAGAGGAAGTCGTGTATAAACACAGGTATCAGAAGCAGTGCGTCGATATCCTGCGTTGCGATTATGCGATTATAGCTGTCACATATAGCTTCGATAGCAGTCGGAGTTTCATATGGCGGCAGAGGAGTGAATAATACGAATTCACGTCCATTCGTATCTGTCGCACTAATATAATTCTGAGAGTTCTTGAATGTACCACCGATGCTTTTATGAGAATATTTATACAGGTCACGGTGGAGCTGAAGAATGTAGTTCGATGTAATCGGTATATACTCGAAGTTCTCGTGAATAGTATTCAGCACATCACGGTATCCCATGATTTCTTCCTCGTCACGGTTTCTGGGCGTTGTCTTGTCTTTGACAAGCTGCAACAGACGAGTATTTGTAGTACGGATACCTTCAATCTCATTGGAAGCTTCAGTACTTTGTACCTTTGCAATCTCAATAAGTCGGTCAAGCTCGGCAGGTTTCTGTTTCAGATAAAGCTCCTGTCTGCCTTTATATTCGTGAATCTGGGCTACAAGACCGATGATCTCGCTGTCCCA
Organism: Ruminococcus flavefaciens; assembly: GCA_002348905.1. Classification (GTDB taxonomy): domain Bacteria; phylum Bacillota; class Clostridia; order Oscillospirales; family Ruminococcaceae; genus Ruminococcus; species Ruminococcus flavefaciens_O. The sequence goes on from DEBW01000138.1 coordinate 2,838, forward strand.
TGAACGTTTTGCAAGTTCGCTATAATCAAAGTTTCTCATAAGCTCGCACTCCTTTCTCATAATTATAATCGTTTTTAGGAGAAAAGTCAAGTGATTATGCAATAATATATCCTAAATCCTATTATGTATTAGGAGACAACTATTATTCGTTTCATTTTATAATAACTCCATTGATATAATCAGCATTTTCATACGAAACAGGTATTTTCTTATAGTATTCATAAATAGAATCAGCTCCCATATAGGGAGCCGATTATTGATATTGGAACAGCCTTTCAGTGTGATTCGTGTGATTTTTCGTGTGACAACCCCTGCATTTTCGTGTGATTTTACGCAGTTTCAACGTCACACGCGCATTTCTGACTGCATTTGCTTAGACAGC
>DEBW01000138.1:3465-3732 GCA_002348905.1 Ruminococcus flavefaciens
CTGCCAATTCCAGCACACTCGCAATCAACGTATATTATTATAACGCAGAAAGAGCAATTTGTCAATAGAAAAATGAGATTTTTTGAATATAACTAATATATAATAGCATAAGAATAACTATATGTTAGAAATGAGCAATTTAAATTCACAAAAAGCTCGTGTAAATATACATTAATACGAAATACTGCCGAAACGTCTTTCATTCGACACGAAATCGTATTTTATTATTGAAAAAATTATTAAGTCGTTATATAATTTATCTTGACT
>DEBW01000138.1:3780-5675 GCA_002348905.1 Ruminococcus flavefaciens
AGAAAAGGAGAACGAGGATGTCTAACACAATCACAGCACTTATCTGCACAAACGAAGTATCAACCGGAGTAACGCTTGCCTCATGGCTGAAGGAAAAGGGAATACGTGCCTATGCAAGAAACGGAACGGAATCTTCTCTGATCCATTCCATAATCAATGACAAGCCGGACATAGTTGTTACTGATCTTACGTTATTTGACACAGATGCCGTCTCGCTTATGAAGAATGCAAGTGTTTTACTTTCAGAAACTCCAGGATTCATAGTACTTTCTGAAATTGATAACAACTTTATAAAAAGGCAGATAATAGAATGTGGAGCATCACAGATACTCATACATCCTGTAAACGTGTCAGAACTGTACGAAACGGTCAGAGACGCTGCTGTAAAACACGTTTCGACCTTCTGCATTGATACGGAGATACTTGTAACGGAGCTTATGCATAAAGCTGGTGTACCGCCTCATATCCGAGGATACAGGTACATAAGGACAGGTGTGCTTGAATGTCTCAGAGACAAAACACTGCTTGACAGTATAACGAAAAAGCTTTATCCTATCATAGCAGAGCGCTACAACACCACTTCAACGAGAGTTGAACGTCGATACGCCATGCTATAGGAGCCGCATGGGACAGGGGAAAGCCGGAAGATATATGCAGTTGTTTAGGATATTCTTCTGCAACATTTTCGATGCGTCCGACAAATTCGGAATTTCTTGCAATGATGGTTGACAGGATAATGTTAAGATTGCATACGGCATCAGTCGGATATGAGCGTTTAGCTCTGCAAAGCCCAGTGAAAAGTGAAAGCAGCAATGCAGCAGAAAACTTTTTTAAAAGATAGAATATGATTTGATATTTCAGCCATAGTATTTCTGATATTTTGTCAGAGATGCTATGGCGTTTTTTGACGCTTTGAAAGCATGGAATAAAACAAAGCTCCGAAGTAATTTTGTGAATAGCTTCGGAGCAGAATATTTTATATGATACACAGATCACTTATTTAGAGCCGTAACGTTGTTGAATACAGCGTAGAACTTCACAGGGATATTCTTGTCGATGTGGCATTTACCGAAGAACCATTTCTTATAGGTGCAGGACTTTATTATCTCCTCAAAGAGAGCGTGTACCTCAATGCGCTCAAAAACGTCAACGCCGAGACAGTCCTTTACAGAAGCAGGCGGCTCATGGGTAATAACGTAGTCGATGCTGTTGCTGACTTTTTCGAGGTTGTCAACCGCTTCCATTATCTCGTCGTGAGTAGGCTGTTCACGTTCCCACCACTCAGCACCATCACGAAATTCGATATCCTGACTGTGACCTCCGCCGAAGGTGAATATTTTCTGTCCCTCTATGGTATAGACCTGACCTCTCATAAGGTGGACTATATTCGGAGCAATGACACGAGCCATACCGCCGTTCCAGCTCTGAGCCTTATAGCTTTCGAGAATATCGAAATTCTCATGACATCCGTCAATGAAAGCAATGGTAAAATCTTTTGATGCAAGTTTTTTGAGTATGGACTGTTCCTGTTTGGAGCCGTCCCAGATAAATCCGAAGTCTCCGCAGATGATAAGGGTGTCGCCCTTTCTGAGTTTTTTCATCTGGGGATCTTTGAAGCGTGTTATATCGCCGTGAGTATCTCCTGTAACGTATATCACGATATTTCCTCCTTTTTTTGTTGATACGGACTATGTAAGTATATTTTACCACATTTTTATAAAAAGGTAAATACCCAAATGAAAAAATATCATAGCGACGCCAAGCGGGCGCAGTATAATACGCATACCATACTTATCTGTTAACGTTAAACGTCTTGCGACTATAATTATCATAAAACCAAAAAGAATTCGGGGTGCAGGGGACTGAGTTCCCTGCCGGAGTCCAGAGGCAGCGCC
>DEBW01000138.1:5794-8689 GCA_002348905.1 Ruminococcus flavefaciens
TTGATTTGCTGGCAAATCAACGTCAATATCCCATTATTTATAAAAAAGTAAATACTCTTGCCCTGAGAAAAATATATTTCTGTAGCTTTTATGTGAACTTTTATTATAATACTTGATTGTAATTGTAAAATATGGTATAATATCTCTAAATACAACCTCATATGACGGGAGGGAGACTGATGAATCCGAGTTTATTTCATATATCTCTTTACGGAGCAGCACTGGTAATGTTCGTGACGACACTGTTTTTTACATTTCTTCACCAGCGCACAGTAAAGCTTAATAATAAAATGTTTATTATCATCGTCAGTGTACTTGGCGTTAATGCGCTTACTGAGATGATATTTGAATATGTGATGCCTTTGCGTTTTGAATCTGATTCAATGTTTTTTGTACTTGAAATGTGTATGTACTTTTATTTCCTGCTTCATGCGGCAGTCAGTCCGCTTATACTGGTATATGTCAACACAGTATCGGGAGCATATGCTAAGTACAGCAAGAAAAAGCGGATGCTGTTTTCAATACCATTTCTGATAACAGAGGCGTTTCTGATAGCCAATCCGATAAACCACTGGTATTTCAGTTTTGACGAAAAACGACAGTTTCAGCGAGGGTGGGCAGAAAGTTCGCTGTACCTATCGGCATTATTTTACCTTGTTTTTTCACTCTATACACTTATTTATACATGGCGTGCGCTGACTATCAAAAGGCGAGTAGCTATAGCTTACTTTTTCACAGTAGCGTTGACAGGCATTGCGATACAGTTCGTAAATATTGACCTGAAAGTCGAGCTTTTTGCCGAAGCTGTCGGACTTATGGGAATAATGCTCTCAGTAGAGTCCGAGGATGACCGTATAGATATTGATACAGGTTTTTATAACCGCCGTGCATTACAGCTTGACCTTAACAATTATATAGTCAATAAACGTGAGTTGTGGCTGATATGTATAAAGGTCACAAATGCCGATATAATTCCAAGAGTGACCGGTTCGGAAAATGTTGATATACTTTCAACTCTCATGAGCGATTACCTTAAAACGAAAGTTCCACGTACTTATATATATAATATGAATCCTGAAACTTTCATGATAACTCTGCCTGACCGCAGAGAAAAGGACATAGCTGAACTTGCTGAGGACATTATAAAACGCTTTGAAGAGCCGTGGACTATCAATGAAAACGAGTACCTTCTGAAAGCAGTGCTGATGTATGCAGATGTGCCTAAGAGAGTACCCTCGTCCGGAGACGCATTTTATATGGCGGACAGTCCTGTGCCTGAGAGCAACGACAAAAAGATACTTTCCGGCGATGACCTGAATTATCTTTTAAGACGTTCAGCAATACAGAATGCCATTGTAAACGGTCTGAAAAAGGAAAGCTTTGAGGTATACTATCAGCCTACATTCAACCTCAGCGACGGCAGTCTGCACGGCGCAGAAGCTTTGCTAAGACTTGATGATCCGTCTATAGGAAAGATACCTCCGTATGAATTCATACCTATCTCAGAGCAAATGGGACTTGTAGATGTTCTTGATAACTATGTCCTTTCAGAGGTCTGCAAGCTTCTGACAAATGAGCTGAAAGACGTTGCCTGCGTTGAGGCTATAAATGTGAATCTGTCGGTACTTCAGTGCATGAAGCCGGATTTCATCGAGAATATAAACGGCGAAGCCAATAAATACGGCGTTGACCGTAACAGGATAAACTTTGAGATAACCGAATCTGTGGCTGCAAGCGACTATGACCAGCTTGCAAAGATAGTCGCAGAGCTTAAAAGTTCGGGATTCAGATTCTCACTTGATGATTACGGTACAGGCTATTCAAATGTTATGTCGGTATTTTCAATGGATCTTGACATAATCAAGATAGACAAAAGCATCCTCTGGAGCGCCATAGATAACAAGCTTGGAAGGATACTCCTCGAAAATACGGTAAGTATGATAAAGCAGATGGGCAGAAAGATACTTGTTGAGGGTATCGAAACTCAGGAGCACATCGACCTGCTTCGTGAGGTCGGAGTGGACTATTTGCAGGGATTCTATCTCGCAAAACCTATGCCTAAAGACGAATTTCTCGCTTTGATACAAGGCGAGATAAATAAAAAACAGAAAGAGAAGATATAATGAGCGAATTAAACAGACACGTTCCTGATCCGGTCAGGGACTTACAGCAGATAACCAGCAGTGATATTACCGAAACTGATTTTCTCGACCTTATTGAGGATAAAACTCAGCCGATACGTGAATATTTTACATATTACAAGTGCGCTATAATGGAGATCGAGACGAAATTCAGAGTGCTGAACCAGCAGTTTTCATTGAGCGGAGAGACAAATCCTATAGAGTTCATACAGTCACGTATCAAAAGCTACAGCAGTATACTCCATAAGCTCGAAGCAAAGGGAGTACCTCTAACTATCGAATCTATGGACGAGCACCTGTACGATATCGCAGGCGTGAGAGTGGTATGCTCCTTTGTGGATGATATATACCGCCTTGCTGACACTTTTCTGAAACAGGACGATATAACCCTCATCCAGATGAAGGACTATATCAAAGAACCAAAGGAAAACGGCTACAGAAGCCTGCACCTGATAGTTACAGTACCGATATTCCTCGAAAATGAGAAGCGTCCGACAAAGGTAGAGGTACAGCTTCGCACGATAGCTATGGACTTCTGGGCAAGTCTTGAACATAAGCTGAGGTATAAGAAGGAGCTTACTCCTGAAAAGCTTGAAATGCTCAGAGAGGATATGAAAGCCTGCGCCGAGGACAGCGCCCGCTGGGATAAGCGTATGCAGGAGATACGCAAAAAGCTTGAGAAATGATAAAGACTGCCTTTAACTGCTGTACTAATGTAGAAGTTTATACTTTTTATCGGGGCAAACCTTTCTGA
>DEBW01000138.1:8847-13886 GCA_002348905.1 Ruminococcus flavefaciens
AACCCTTTTTCAAAAGGGTTTTCCTCAATATGAAGTACAAGTTTCTACATTAGTACAGCGGTTGAAGGCAGTCTATCAGTGAATGACCTTCATAGGACAGGCGGAAGCACATTCGCCGCAGCCGGTACATTTTTCGTAGTCGATAGAAGCGTGGAAGTTCTCGACTTTGATTGCGCCGTTAGGACATTTTTTCTCGCACATTTTACAGCCGATACAGCCACTTTTGCAGGCAGCTTTTGTATTCTTGCCGTTGTCGCCGGAAGAGCAGAAAACGTCAGTAGTCTTGCTCTTAGGCTTGATGCTTATGAGAGAATTAGGACATACAGCAGCGCACTGTCCGCAAGCTCCGCAGAGAGCAGGGATGACCTTAGCCAAGCCGTTTTCTATCTTTATAGCGTCGTGTTCACAGACAGCAGCGCAGTCTCCGAGACCTATACAGCCGTACTTGCAGAGACCGTTTCCGCCGTAGAATCGCTTTACAGCCTTGCAGGACTGTACGCCGTCAAACTCAAACTGTGTCTGAGTAGCATTGCAGTCGCCGGAGCAGTGTACAACAGCGGTCATAGGTACGACCTCAGCGGCGGCAGTACCGAGTATTTCGGCTATTTTTCCGGCAGCGTCAGCGCCTCCGGGACGGCAGAGGTTAGCAGCAGCGCCCTTTGTAACGATAGCGTCGGCGTAGTCGGCACAGCCTGCAAATCCGCAGGCACCGCAGTTAGCCTGAGGAAGCGCCGCACCGATCTTTTCGATGCGTTCATCCACCTTTACGTAGAATACCTTTGAAGCGATAGTGAGCAGAACTCCGGCAAGAAGTCCGCATCCGCCGAGGATAAGCGCCGGTATAAGATAAGTCATATCAGCACCTCCTTAGTTGAAAAGTCCCGAAAAGCCCATGAAGCTTACGGAAACTATTGAAGCAGCCACGAGAGTAGCAGGAACGCCCTTGAAAGTTTCAGGGATGTCAGCGTACTCCATTTTTTTGCGTACTCCGGAGAATATAACAAGTGAAAGCATGAATCCAAGTCCTCCGCCGAGAGCGTTTACAAGTGACTGTACGAATGAGTAATTGTTGTCGATGTTAAGTACAGTTACGCCGAGTACAGCGCAGTTTGTAGTGATGAGCGGCAGGTACACGCCGAGAGACTTATACAGCGAAGGTATAGTCTTTTTCATTGCCGTTTCAACGAGCTGTACGAAAAGGGCGATAACGAGTATGAATACGACTGTATCGAAGTATTCAAGTCCGTTAGGGACGAGTATACCGTGGTGGATAGGGTAGGTAACGCAGGTAGCGCAGAGCATTACGAATGTTACTGCGACACCCATTCCGGCAGCGCTGTCTATCTTTTTTGATACGCCGAGGAATGGACATATACCCATGAATTTCGACAGTACAAAGTTATCAGTCAGCATAGCTGCAAGAAGTATCACGCCTAAAGTTTTCATGATTTATCCTCCTTTGAAGAGCATTTGTCTGACATAGGACATTTATCGCAGCTTCCGCACTCTATTTCCTGCGGAGGCTTTTTGTTCTTGAGCTTGTTCACAGCTGCTATGATACAGCCGAGAGTGAAGAATCCGCCGGCAGGCATTATAAACAGGAGCATCGGGTTATCGTGCATAACAGGTATGTTCATGCCCATCCACTGACCTGCACCGAGTATCTCACGGATGCTTCCCATGATAAAGAGTGCGAGAGTGAAGCCTATACCCATACCGATAGCATCACAGGCTGATGCTATGACATTGTTTTTGCTTGCGAACATCTCAGCTCTGCCGAAGATGATGCAGTTAACGGTGATGAGAGTGAGATATATGCCGAGACTGTCGTAAAGACTTGGCACAAAGCCTTCAAGCAGGAAGCCTATGAGAGTAACAAAGCTTGCTATGATAACGATGAAAGCCGGTATACGTACTTTATCGGGAATGACTTTTCTCAGCGCAGATACAACGATATTTGAGCCGAGAAGTACGAATGTAGTTGCCAAGCCCATGCCTATGCCGTTCATAGCCTGAGTAGTTACTGCGAGGGTAGGGCACATACCCAGCAGCATAACGAGAGTCGGATTTTCCTTGATTATGCCTTTGGTAAGCTCAGATGCAAGGGAATTTTTCTTATCAGCCATTGAGTATCGCCTCCTTATTGTTATTGTAAGCATCAAGCGCAGCATTTACAGCTTTTTCCATGCCACGGGAAGAGAAAGTAGCACCGCTTACAGCATCAAGCTCAACCTGATTGCTGTTGCTTTTGCCGTAAAACTGTTCTCTGAAAGTCGGGATATCACGTACCTTTGAGCCGAGACCAGGAGTTTCTCCGAGAGATACGAACTCGATACCGGAAATTTCTCCGTTTTCGTCTATGCCAACGAGGATGTTTATACCGCCCTTTGAGTAGCCGTCAGCAACGACCTGTACAGCAGTCTTTTTGTCAGGAGTTACTGCGATAGCTTCGATGCCGTCACCGAAATTACCGTCAATGAGCTTTGAATCAGTCTTACCGAAAAGAGCCTCAACGCTTGCGTTGAATTTCTGCTCTTTCTGCTGAGCTATCCTGTCTTTTGTAAGCTCATGAGAGAAAACAAGCAGGAGAGAAGCTACTACGCATATAACTGTAAGTACGAGAGATGGAATGATCTTGCTCATTCTTTTTCAGCCTCCTTTGCTCCGAAAACTTTAGTGCGTGTAAGCTGTTCGATGTAAGGAGTAAGAACGTTCATAAGGAGTATCGAGAACGACACGCCCTCAGGGAAAGAGCCGAACTGTCTGATAACGAATGTGATGATACCGCATCCAAGACCGAATACTATTTTTCCCTTTGTAGTGATAGGAGTTGTAGCATAGTCTGTAGCCATGAAGAAAGCACCGATGAATACGCCGCCTGCGAGTATCTGATAAACAGGATCGCTGCCGGATATCCATGAGAGTATGAACAGACTGCCGATGAATGAGAGCGGAGCTGCAAGGCTTATTATTTTTCTTGCAGCGAGGTAAAGTCCGCCGATGAGAAGTGCAAGAGCACAGGTCTCACCGATACAGCCGCCTGTCTTTCCGAGGAACAGGTCGAGATATGACGGTACTAAATCATGATCTGTCGTACCGCTGAGCTGTTCGAGTACAAGAGGAGTAGCACTTGATAATCCGTCTATCTCGTCAACACTGTGAGTGAACGGAGCTACCCAGTTCGTCATAGCCGCAGGGAAGCTGACCATAAGTACGATACGGGCAGTAATGGCAGGGTTAGCAAAGTTCTGACCAAGACCACCGAAAAGCTGTTTTACTATTACTATAGCCACAAATGAACCTATAGCCGCTATCCAGAGCGGTATAGTAGACGGAAGGTTCATGGCAAGCAGAAGTCCGGTAACTACGGCAGAAAGGTCGCCGATAGTGTTTTCACGCTTCATAAGTTTGCGGCAGAGGAACTCAAAGAGTACGCTTGTGCCGACACATACAGCACCAACAGCAACAGCTCTTAGTCCGAAGTAAATGCATCCTGCGATATAAGCAGGCAGAAGTGCGATAATAACGTTGAGCATTATTGCAGAGGTCTTTAAATAATTTTCGTCGTGCGGCGACGGTGAAACGATAAGCTTGTTCATGTTGCTGCACCTCACTTTCTTGGTATCAGAGACTTTGCAAGCTGATTTGTCTCGGCAAGCTTTCGGTTAGCCGGACATACATATGTACAGCTTCCGCAGTTCATGCAGAGCATAACTTTCAGCTTTTTAAGGTCGTCAATGTCTTTAATGCGGTAAGCTTTGTCGATCTCAGCAGGCATAAGTCCGAGCGGACAGACGTTTACACAGCGTCCGCAGCGGATGCAGGATGAAGTTTTGCGCTCGTCGTAGCTTTTGAATGCGAGCAGAGCGTTTGAAGTCTTTACGACCGGCATTTCGATATCCGGTACAGACATACCCATCATAGGGCCTCCGGCGATGACTTTTCTGAGCGAGTCGATATCTGTCTTGCAGAAGTCAAGCAGTTCATGGAAAGAAGTTCCGATAACGGTACTTATGTTTTTAGGTTCGCCGACAGCGTTTCCGTCAACGGTCAGCCTTCTTGTGACGAGCGGCATACCGGTCTTGCTGTAGCGGTAAAGGAAAGCTATCGTAGATATGTTCATAACAATAACGCCTTCATCCGAAGGAAGTTCACCTTCTTTTACGATGCGGTCGGTCGAATTGTAGATTATGACTTTTTCAGCTCCCTGCGGATAAGAGGAGGGGAGAGTTACAATGTCGATAGTATCGTCTTTTGCAGCCATTTCAGTGAAATTCTTTATAGCCTCCGGCTTGTTTGCTTCAATGGCAAGTTTAGCCCATTTTATGCCGAGTTTTTCCTTTACGAGCCTGATGCCGCCGATAACGTCATCAGGATGCTCTATCATTTCACGGTAATCTGCGGTTATGTAAGGTTCACATTCAGCACCGTTGAGTACGAGAGTATCTATCTCAGTTTTAGGGTTCATCTTGATATGTGTCGGGAAACCGGCACCGCCAAGACCTACAGCTCCGCTTTCACGTACAGCCTTGATAAATTCTTCCTTTGTGTTTATGACAGGAGGTCTCACTTCATCTGATATTTCCTGTTTTCCGTCAGTTTCGATCTCTATCGCCTTACAGACAGCTCCCATAGCGTTCCTGTATTCAGTAATAGCCTTGACCGTGCCTGATACTCCTGAATGTATCGGCGCACTGAAAGCTGCATCTGAGTCACCTATTTTTTGTCCGACTTTTACAGTGTCACCAGCTTTTACAAGCGGAGTACAGGGAGCACCCATGTGCATAGACATAGGTATCTTGACTTTTGCCGGCACTGGGAACTCTACAGTTGAGCTGTTTTCCGTGTTTTTACGGTGTTTCAGCTGTATACCGTTAAGTTTTTTCATAAAAAGCTCCTTTTACATAGAATATTTTGCTAACGCCTGTGGTTATCGGGAGATCCATACCTTTCATCGGGGCAAACCTTTCTGAAGAAAGGTTCTTCCCCGAACCCCTTTCCTAAGACTTCTAATTTTATTTTTTCCGTAATGGGTACTT
>DEBW01000138.1:14007-18763 GCA_002348905.1 Ruminococcus flavefaciens
TTCAAAAGGGTTTCCCTCAATAAGAGGTGCGGATTTTCCGATAACTACGGGCATTGGCAACGAACATTTTCATTATACATTATATGAGTATTTTTTTCAAGTAGTATCTGAGAAAACTTCGTCAAATATGATAAATATTAGATGATTTTCGCAAATTTTATCTTGAATTTTCAAATGTGCTATGTTATAATGGTAAATAGCAGATCAAAAAATCGGCGATATTTAGGTATATGTGACAATGATTTATCAATATTAACGGTTTATATCAGTGTCTTGACGGACACTGTAAAATATTTATGAGGTGATGAAAATGAAACTACACACACGAATCATCGGACTTATGACCGCAGCAGTCATGTCCACGGGGCTTGCGACAGTATTACCGGCTAATGCCGGCGAAGATATGGCGCACGATCCTTCAAGAAATGTTCAGACTGAGGGCGTTGGAAATCCCTTTAATTATGGTGAGAGAAACACCCCTGAGAACGCTTCAACGGCTGAAATTCGCCAGATAAACCATAATATGACCGTTCAGGAGGTAAAATACGCTCTTTACAAAGAGATAGACGAGCATTGGGACTTGATAAGTGTCAGACTCGGTCAGCCTGACCGTGAAAAGGTTTACGCTCTTTTTCTCGGAATCGGCACTCGTGAGTCAACACTTGGCGGAAACGGTGACGGCGCAGATATAGAAACCGCTCAGAGCGAGGGATTCGGCGTAAGTTCGGCTCATGCGTATGGTACTTTGCAGACCGCTGTTACAGCTTTTGNNTACGTATTTTGCCGGAAATACCTGCGACCCTCTGCACGATACTTCCCGTGATATACAGAAGGAAGGAGTTGGCAATCCCCTTGGCTTCGGGGAGAGGAATACTCCTGCAAACGCTTCTACGGCTGAGATACGCGCTATCAACCATAATATGACAGTGCAGGAGGTAAAGTACGCTCTCTATAAAGAGATAGATGAGCACTGGGATCTTATCTCCTCCCGTCTTGGACAGCCGGAGCGTGAAAAAGTGTATGCTCTGTTTCTTGGACTTGGTACCCGTGAATCTACTCTGGGTCAAGGCGAGATAGGCTCAGACCATGAAACAGCTTATGAAGACGGCTGGGGTGTAAACTCTGCCCATGCATACGGTACTCTTCAGACCGCTGTTACAGCTTTTGCGGACTGCAACCCGTTATTCATGAAAGAGGACAACGTGCCGGAGATGTATCAGTATTCTCTTTCTGAATCTACTTTCTATGATGCGATAATCTCAAATCATATGGGTATACGAAAGATACTCCACTTTGTTGAGATAGGCATAAATCAGGAAGGATTAAAGGGCTATCAGGTAGTGCGTGGAGCGCTCAAAGGCTTTAATACAGGCTGGTGCGACTACACCGGCGACAATGACGGCTACTACAAGAATTATCCTGATGAGATAACTGCACTTGCTCACTGGTACTACGCTGAGGGACACCTCTATGACAATGCTTTCACATGGACTACTGCCGCAGCAGCCGACCAGTACCGTTCAGGTGAAAACAACTGGTGGGAATGGTGGGGCGACGGCGAGCCGAGTATGGCAGAGGTAAGCTCAGCTCCGAAGCCGCAGGAAACAACAACTACCACTTCTACAGCTTTAACAACGACTACTTCTGCGACAACAACTGTAACCACTACTACGACAGTATCCGAGACTTCTTCAACTTCTACAGAAGCTCCGAAAACAAATGTGCTTTACGGCGATGCAAACGTTGACGATAATGTTACTGTTGCGGACGCTGTAGCCATACTCCAGCATATCGGAAACCGTGATAAGTATGAACTTAAACCGCAGGGAATGATAAACGGTGATGTTGACGGAGTTGCAGGCATAACAGCGAATGATGCTCTTGTGATACAGAAAGTCGATGCCAAGCTTATTGCATTAGCTGACCTTCCTCTTGGCAAATAACCGTATAACGACAAAATGGGCGCACATAATGTGCGCCCGTGATTTTTGTATTATTCGTGTCTGAGATAGCGTGAAGTAGCCTTTTTCTTCTTGCGCTCATACATTATCTCATCAGCTTGCGTGATGAGAGTGAAGAGCAGCAGATTAGGAGTTACTTCTGATACTATAGTACCGATACTCGCAGACAGTTCATAAGGCTTATTTATTACCTTGTTTACGCTGTCGATTTTTTCCTTGAATTCATTTTCGAGTTTAGCAATGTCGTCCTGAGAAGCGTTTGAGCCGAGTATAATGAACTCGTCACCGCCGAATCTTGCACAGATACGGTCTTCATTGCAGCAGCTGCTTATGATGCTTGCAAGTTTTTGCAGAGCAAAGTCGCCTTCCTTGTGACCGTAATTATCATTGATTATTTTCAGACCGTCCATATCAATAAAGGATATGAGGAGTTTTTCACTGTGTATCTTGCAGCGTGAGAAGATATTGTCGGCAGCACGGATAAAGCCGTTTCTGTTGAAAATATTGCAAAGCGGATCGTTTACATATAATTTGTCAAGCTCACGAATCATGCTGTTGAGATTAAGGAGCTTGCGGATATTTTCGATAGACTGGCTGATATTTAGCATGATCGAGTGACAAACCATGCTTTTTATAGGGAATGTACTGTTGGTGATTATGTAGTAGCCGAGACAAACCTCACGGAAGTGGAGAGGCAGAAAATAACGTACATTGCCGCCGTTTCCGTCACGGTAAGGATACATCTCGCTGCTTTTGTACTTGTCAACGGACAGACGTTTTCCATTGTCGAATATAAGCGGAGCGATCATTTCTTCTGTATATCCTTCGACCTGTTCACGGATGGAAGAATTCATTTTCCAGCCGTCACGGAAGGCTTCGTCCCAGTTTGAGCAGAGACATACGCAGAAGCGTTCAAATTTAAGTTCGCTGATATACTTTGCGATATCGTTGATATTGGTGTCCATATCCTCATTTTCAGCGAGGTCAGTAGTCAAACGGTTAAGGATAGAGATATCAGTCCGGCAGTCGCTTATGAGGCGGAACACTTCCTTCTTATAGCTGATAATGTCTTCATCTGCGTCAGTCCGGCATCCGCAGCTTCCTGAAAATACAGGTTCAGCGGAAAGAGAGCAGGTCTTGTCAACACTATCTCCGTTTATTACTTTAAGAAGAACCTCGCAGGCTTTATATCCGGCAGCATCGAGCGGACGGTCAACAGTAGTAAGAGCAGGGTAGTGGTGTCTTGCGTTGAAAGTATTGTCAAAGCCGGTCACGATTATATCGTCCGGCACTTTGTAGCCGTATTTGCTGAGTTCGTCGATAGTGGCAAGAGCCATAGCGTCGTTGGCACATATAATAGCATCAGGCTTAGGCATATCGAAAGAAAGGAAAGATTCAACAGCCCGTCTGCCGTCAACAGATCTGAATTCGCCGAAGAAAACACGTCTTATATCAACAGTAAGGTCGTGCTCAGTCATTTCGTTTATGAAAGCATTATATCTGTCCTCAGCCTCAGGGTTAGTCATAGGGCCTGAGATATAGTTGATTTTTTCAGCGCCGTGTTTTTCGATGATATGGCTGACTATGCCACGCATAGCACTTATGTTGTCGATCTTTATGTTGTAGAATTCCGGATCATCGTCGTCATCAAGGACGACAGCCGGAAGCTTTGAAGCCTTGACACGGTGGATGATCTTTTCTTTTTCAACAGGATCGCTGATAGTATTGGTAAGAAGTATAACGCCGTCAAGTTTATTATAATTGATAAGGTTATAGATGTTGTATTCACCCAGATCAAATTTTCTGTTGGAAATAACTCCGCCGAAAGCAGCGAAGCAAGAGATATTAACGTTGTTTTCTTTAGCGCATGAGATAATGCCTTCGATTATGCTGTTCTGGTATTCTTCGTCAATACCTGCAACGATCACGGCGATCTCAATAGGTCTTGTCATATATTCACCTTCTGCCTCTCTGTTGGGGTATCTCACCTTGCGGAAGGTGAGCGTACAGCAGGATGTGACCTGCTGCATAACGATACATTCTAATCTATAATATTATACTACGAATATGCAACATTTGTCAAGCAAAATTATCTATAAAATATAAATAAGGTCATATTGTTTTAGTAAAAGTGCAATACCCTTGATTTTACATTGCATGAGTAGTATAATAATATTAAAGATTTCATGAAACGTACATAGTTTAGCAGGAGGCTTCTTAATGAAAAAAATATTCTGTATTATGGGAAAAAGTTCGTCCGGAAAGGACAGCATATATAAGGAGATAGTTAAAGACAGCAGGATAGAGCCGCTTGTCATATACACTACCCGTCCGATGCGTGAAAATGAGCAGGAGGGCAGGGAGTATCATTTTGTTGACAGGGGAACGTTTGAAAAAATGAAATCTGCCGGAAGCGTCATAGAAAGCCGTACATATAATACTAAGCACGGCGAATGGACGTATTTTACTTCCAGCAGCAATGTTGATATCCAGAAAAAGAATTATGCCGTAATAGGCACTATCGAATCATATAGACCGATACGTGACTATTACGGCACAGGGAGTGTGATACCTATATATATAGAAGTGGATGACGGTATTAGACTTATTCGTGCTGTTGAGCGTGAACGCCTTGAAGAACAGCCGAAATATGCAGAATTATGCAGACGCTTTTTAGCTGATTCAGAGGATTTTTCCGATGATAAGCTCCGTGAAGCCGGAATAGAGAGGAGATTCAGCAACAACGGAAGCTTTGAGGAATGTCTGAATGAAGTTATGGGATTTATCGAAAGCGG
>DEBW01000138.1:18817-19715 GCA_002348905.1 Ruminococcus flavefaciens
TTAAGCAATGTGTGCGGCATCCCAGTTTTCTGTCACCTGACCGGAAATCTGGGGCGCACGTTTTTTATTGATTATTACGATGTAAGCGCAGGCGTTGAGGAGTAATGCTCCTGTCCATGCGACAGCCTCGGCGAAAGCAGTTGCTCTGAAACCGTATGAACCGATGAAGAGAGCGATAACGCCTATTCTGAGAGCCATTTCAAGTATGCCTGAGCACATCGGGATGAAAGGTTCGCCCATGCCCTGAACTCCGCTTCTGAATACGAAGAGGAAGTTTACTGCAAAGAGCATTACGCCGCATATCGGGAGAAACTGAGCTGCAAGCTCGATCTGTTCGCTGCCTGTGAGCATAAGACCTGCGAGCTGGCGTGGGAAGAATGTCATAACTGAGCCGAACATTACAAAGCTTATCATAGATATTGAAAGACAGACTTTGAGTCCCTGACTGATACGGTCGTATCTTCCTGCACCGCTGTTCTGACTTGCGAAAGCGGACATTGTATTTCCGGCTGTGCAGGCAGGCTGCATAAAGAGAGTATCGTAGCGGCTGCAAGCTGAATATGCTGAAGTGTAGGCAACTCCGAGGCTGTTTACGAAATACTGCACTACCATGCAGCCGATTGCTGTTATCGAATTCATAAGCGCCATTGGAACGCCGTGCGTAAGAAGCTTGAAGCTAAGAGCCAGATCAAACTTTTTCTCTTCCTTTTCCATCTTTAAAAAGTCTATGCTTACGAGCTTTCTGATGCAGACTGCAGCAGAAATAACCTGTGAAAGAATAGTTGCCGCTGCTGCTCCGCCTACTCCTGTACGAAGTACGAAAATAAGGAAGCAGTCAAGCATAATGTTAATTACTGATGAAAGGATAATTGCGTTAAGCGGTGTGCGGCTGTCTCCG
>DEBW01000210.1 GCA_002348905.1 Ruminococcus flavefaciens
GGTTACCTTACCCGTCGTCTTGTTGACGTTTCTCAGGACGTTATCATCCGTGAGGAAGACTGCGGCACTACTGACGGTATCGAAGTATACGAGATCAGAAACGGCAACGAAATAGTTGAGCCTTTCGCTGAGCGTCTTGTAGGAAGATTCCTCTCTGAAGACCTCCGTGACGAAGCAGGCGAACTTATCGTATCACGCAACAAGCTCATCACTGATGCAGATGCCAAGAAGATCATGGATGCCGGCATCGAGAGGATCAAGATACGCTCTGTCCTCAACTGTAAGGCAAGAAATGGTGTATGCGCACGCTGCTACGGTGCTAACCTTGCATTCAACAATATCGTATCAGTCGGCGAAGCTGTCGGCGTAATCGCTGCTCAGTCAATCGGTGAGCCTGGTACACAGCTTACAATGAGAACTTTCCATACCGGCGGCGTTGCTTCTGCCGATGCGGAAGATATCACACAGGGTCTTCCTCGTGTCGAGGAACTTTTCGAGAGCAGACGTCCAAAGGGTGCTGCTATCCTTTCGAGAATTTCCGGCAGAATACACATCGAAGAGGTCAAGACTACCCGTAATATCATCGTTACTAACGATGAGACCGGCGAGAGCGAAAGCTATATGATCCCTTACAACCTCAAGATCAGAGTTCAGGAGGGCGAATCCATTTCTAAGGGTACCCGTCTTACTGAAGGTAACATCTACCCTGCTGATATCCTCAATATCCTCGGTATCCACGACGTTCAGAACTACATCATCAATGAAGTTCAGAAGGTTTACCGTTTACAGGGTGTTGATATCAACGATAAGCACATCGAAGTTATCGTTCGTCAGATGCTCAGAAAGGTCATCGTAAGAGAGACTGGCAGCAGCTATCTGCTCCCTGGTACTATGATCGACCGCAAGGAAGTCGATGCTATCAACGAAGAGCTTCAGGCTCGCAAGGATGCCGGCGAATACGACATCCAGCTCGTTGAAGTTGATCCTGTACTTCAGGGTATCACTAAGGCTTCATCCAACTCTGACAGCTTCATGTCAGCAGCTTCATTCCAGGAGACTACAAAGGCTCTCACAGATGCTGCTATCAGAGGCAAGAGCGATAAGCTGTTAGGTCTGAAGGAAAACGTTATCATAGGTAAGCTCATCCCTGCCGGTACTGGTATGGAATGCTACAGCCACGTTAAGGTCGTAAAGAACGAACCAACTCCAGAGCATACAGCTCCTATCACAAATGGCATAGTATAAGACATAATACTAAATATCCCCGATGTTACGGCATCGGGGATAGTTTTAAGGAGAATATATATGAAGTATACTTATAAAACAAAAATGGTCTGTGCTCAGACAATTTCATTCGACATAAACGGAGATATTATTACTGACGTTTCTTTCATGGGCGGATGCAACGGCAATTTAAAGGCTATATCAAAGCTCGTTGACGGTATGACCGTTGAGCAGATAGAGGAAAAGCTCAAGGGAAATACCTGCGGTATGAAGCCTACTTCATGTGCTGACCAGCTCTGTCTTGCTGTACGTGCAGCATATGAAGCTTCACAGAAGGCTTGATTATGATACGTGAGATAAAAGAAAACGACCTCAGAGGTCTGCTCGAACTCTATACACATCTGCACGAAAAAGAAGTACCGGACATCGACGGCAAGGTCATGTCTATATGGCAGACTATACTCAATGATCCGAATCACCATATAATCGTTGCAGAAGAGGACGGAAAGATAGTTTCATCATGCGTATGTGTCATAATCCCTAACCTCACCCGTGGACTGAAACCCCATGCATTCGTTGAGAACGTTGTTACTGACATAAACTATCGCAAAAGAGGTCTTGCTACTGCTTGTCTCAACTATGCAAAGGACATTGCTGAACGTGAGGGATGCTATAAACTCCTGCTCGCAACAGGCTCAAAGGAGGAAAGCACTCTCAGATTCTATGAACGTGCAGGCTATAACAGACATGATAAGACTGCTTTTACTCAGTGGCTCTGACAAAGCCGATGACTTTTCGGCGTGAATTTTTATGAGGTGAAATACTATGGAATTATGGGATGCTTATGATAAAAATTTCAATAAGATTTCCGGAACTACGCTCATACGTGGAAAAGCTATTCCGGCTGGCTGTTTCCACCTGGTATGCGATATCCTCGTAAGGCATACTGACGGCAGCTACCTGCTCATGCAGCGTGACAAGCGTAAGAAATTCGGCGGTATGTGGGAAGCCTCTGCCGGCGGTGCTGCTTTAAAGAATGAATCCCCTCTTGAATGTGCTGTAAGAGAACTGCATGAGGAAACAGGCATAAAGTCTGACGACCTTACCGAAGTAGGTCAGGTAACGGCTAACCGCACTATCTACGTCGAGTACCTGTGCGAGACTGCCTGCAAAAAAGACGATATCACCTTGCAGGACGGCGAAACAATAGCCTACAAATGGGTAAGCAGAGAAGAACTTCTTTCTATGCCCAAAAATAAATTGCTGACCGAGCGCATACAAAAATTCATCGACGAATTAAAATAACACTTATATCAAAAGCTTCTGCTTAAAAATATCCCCGGAATGATCGTTTTCAGATCACTCCGGGGATATTATTTTTACTGTTCAAGGCTTATATGCTCAAAGCTGACGGTTTTCTCATCCACTTCTATCAGGAGGTATGAAGCTCCTTCAAGTCCGGTGGCAGAAACAGAAACTACATTTCCGTTCACAAAATTCTGATGTGAATGACCAACTGCAACAAGCTCATATTTCGTTACTTCCTCACTCTTGCAGGCTGCATCAAACGTACCGCTTTTCAGGCTCGACAGCGGTAAAAACGGATATGCTGCATCAACGTCAAGAAATAAAAAGTGAGAAAAACGCATCTTGTGTCCGTGAAATTCATCTTCATAGAATAAAGGCATCTGCTTTATGAACTCCATTTGCTCAGGTGTGATCTCTTTTCTGATACCGTCGTAATACTCCCTGAGATGTTCAACGTCAGGATCAACATCAACTCCATGCTCGGTATAAAGCTCGCAGTTGCCCTTCAGACAGACTACTTCGCTGGCTCTAAGCATATCAAGACATTCAAATTCTTCATTTCCACGCTGAAAAATATCTCCTAAAAATACTATCTTGTCAGCATTTTTTTCCTTTATCTGTTCAAGTACCGCTTTTAATGCTCCAAGATTTCCATGTACATCTGAGAATACTGCTATTTTCATGGTTAGTCACTCCTTTTCTGTGAATATTATTATATAGTATATTTAAACATTTTTGTAGTGGCGGCGTTTCGCTGCCCGTGTGCCAATATAGCAATACAAATATATTATCGTTTGACGGACGTTGTTGTGTTATTTGCGGACGGCGAAACGCCGTCCCTACAGAATGATAAGACAAATTTACGCCGATGACGTTATACGGGCGGATGATATCCGCCCATACTTAGTTCCGAGTTTACTGTTATTTCTCTGAAAGGTACTGTTCTATCGTGTCTTCGTAGCTGTGGTCGAACTGGTCACCTATCATGAATGATATCGCCCTGTGACAGTTCTGAACTATATTCACCTGAGCATTTCCGCCGTATTCGCCGTCACGAGTCCATGTGATGTCAGCATCGTTCAGCGATGTGAAAGTTATCTTGTCAGTGCGGAAAAACTTGATATACTCCTTGTCTATCTCCTCTGAGATATTCAGCAAAGAATGTACTATCTGCCTTAGCTGGACTATATTTGACGGTTTCTTTATGAGTATCACTTCAAATACTCCGTCATCAAGAAGAAAGTCATTCATCGAAAGAAGTCCGGCTATCGACGCTGAATTAGTCACCATGCCGTATATGAAGTCGCCTTCTATAACGTTGTTGTCGTACTCTATCCGCATCTGCTTTGAGCGTATCGTTGAAAGCTGTGCTATGCCATTCAGCACATAGGATACGTGACCAAACAGGTTCTTTATCTGCTGAGGTGTTTCATACGCCACATTCGTAAAAGCTCCGAATGCAACGATATACGAAAAGTAACTGTCATTGAATTTTCCTATGTCGCAAGCCATCGGAGTACCTGTGGTTATCCATTTTACTGCGTCCATAGTATTCCTCGGTATGCCAAGAGTACGTGCAAAGTCATTCGTCGAACCTGCCGGAAGATAGCCTATCGGTATGTGCCTTTCCGATTCCATCATGCCTTGCAGACACTGGCTGAGAGTACCGTCTCCGCCTGCACACACAAGTATGTCAAATCCGTTGCTGCAAGCATATTTTGCTGAATCGGCAGCGTCTGTACCGCTTTGCGTAACATGAACGGTAACTTCATAGTCCGCCTTGTTGAATTCGTCGATTATCTCGCCGAGCTTATCTCCTATAGTAGCTCTTCCGGCAAGAAGATTGACTATAAAATAAAGTTTTTTCATATATATTGTCTCCGTTATATATCCATATCAATGGATTTATTCGTCATTATCAGCACTCACAGACATATCATCCGCTACAGAACAAGTGCTGAACTCTCCCTACAATATAATTATATCTTGAAATAAAAAATAATTCAAGAGGAAATATATAATTAAAAAATAAAAATATATCAAAAAGGCTTGACTTTTTCTTGCTCCCGTGCTATAATATAAAAGCTGAATGAAGCAAACACAA
The DNA here is from genome assembly GCA_002348905.1 of Ruminococcus flavefaciens. Classification (GTDB taxonomy): domain Bacteria; phylum Bacillota; class Clostridia; order Oscillospirales; family Ruminococcaceae; genus Ruminococcus; species Ruminococcus flavefaciens_O. The sequence continues at coordinate 4,637 of DEBW01000210.1, forward strand.
AAAACTCAATAAACTGGGGTGTCGCCAAGCGGTAAGGCAGCGGACTCTGACTCCGTTATTTCGAGGGTTCAAATCCTTCCACCCCAACCAAAGCAGCATAAGCTGCACAGTAAAATGTGCAGCTTATTTTCTTTATCTGCAATATCGTTTGACTTGACAACTATTGTTTACTTTCGATAAGTGTTTGTTTCCCCACTTTCGACTTATCTACACCTCACATGGCTCGTGATACCTTTTGTGGTTGATACAAATATCAACGGAAGGAATACTGCCTTGTCTTGGTAAACGCAAGAGTTGATTTAGTTCTATTAAACAGGCTCACTTCATGGCTCAATCCTTTACTTACCCATGTTGCAGAATAAGTCGAGTTTAAGGTGCAGATAACTCATTTCAAGTCTTTATATTCAGTTTTCAAGTTACACCCAATGTACTTAAAAAAACAAACCTTTCAGTTCGATGCTGGTAACATACACTGAAAGGCTTGACAAAACTATATTAAACGTGCTACAATGGTAGACGCAAAATAGCCATCTTGCTAAGTCAGTCAGATGTTCCACCATCTTTCTGATTATGGGGAGTGTCGGGATTGCCGTCCTGATGCTCCCTGCGAGGTGCTTTTTTATTAAGTACATTACTATTATACCACATCAAAATGGGTATGTCAATACTTTAGCATATACTTTTATAAAAAAATAATATCCCGATTTTCTGCGGAAAGTCGGGATATTTTTTATTTCTTTATATATTTGTTAGAACGCATTACATGAGATAGTTGAAACATCACTCTTACTTTTTTGGTTCACAAAATCAAGCAATTCGTGAAGTTCCTCTATCGTGATACCAATATCATTTGCTACATCGTCCACTTCCATGAGCATGGATTCAATACGCTTCAACTGTTCTTTACGGTAAAACTCTATATTCTGAGCCTTGACGAAAGAGCCTTTCCCTGTATAGCTTTCAATAAAGCCGTTATGTTCAAGCTCATCATATGCACGTTTGGTTGTCATGAAGCTGATATTTAGTTCAGTTGCGAGAATCCTCATTGACGGAAGCATTTCACCTTTTTTCAGTGTACCGTTCAGTATCAGAGTTTTTATTTGATTTGCAATTTGCAGATATATTGGATCACCGTTTGCATTGCTGATACTTATATTCATAAAAACGCACTCTCCTCTAAAAAGTATGAAATGTTTTATGAATACAATTATATCAAGTGTGGTACTTTTTTTCAAGTGCTTTTGAAAAATCTTTACTGCGTTGATACAAGTATCAACGGCTTTATTGAAAAAGGAAATGCGATTTATCCTATATTCCAAAAAAGTTCAAAGAATCATTAAAGCTTATTACTTAGTGATTTCTTCAATTAGAATACTATATACTTCATCAAATGTCATATCGTCACTTATTTTTTCGGCTATGATATCATAACTTTGACGATAATGTGCCATTCCAACAGTTTTTGAAGAATCATTTATCACAACACAATACACAATGTCATTTTTATCAATTACTGAAAACCATTCATATTCGCTCAAATCATTATTTCTATACCAATTTTGTGTTTCTTCTAATAGTAGTTCTAAATCAAAGCCATCTGGAAGATTATAGTTTTTGTTTTCAACAGAACTTATAATAAATTTATCTTTTGATGTAGGAAGACTGCTTATTTCTTGTAAATCACATAAAGCAGAATTTTCGGCTCTTAATAATCTGTTAGCAATGTCATTTGCAGTTGCTTTATTATCTGCCAAGAAATTAGTGTAATATCCATATATTTTCCATTCTTTTCCTTCAACTCGATAAACCAACAGCTTGCCTTGTAATATTTCCCCTGTTTTTTCACTTTCAATTTCTACTGTTACAGTGTTTGCTTCTGTAATTTTAGTGTTTTCAATGTATTCATCATCATAACTTAATGCGAAATCAATCATATCTTCGTCAATTACGTCATTTGTATTAACGTAGTTTTGAAGCCATTCCATGCAGCCATATGTGACTTTAACATCTTCCAGTAAATCTTCGTCGTCAAACGGTTCGATGCTAACAATACGTTTGAAAGTTGAATTATTCCACTTTAATTCTTCATTATAGTTATCATAAAAACAACCTTGCCATTCAGTTAAGAATTCATCTTCTGAATAGTCTTCAAATACCTCCGTTTTCCATATTGAAGGAACAGCATCAATAAAGCCATCGGGAGCTTGATACTCAAGTGTTTTAATTCGATCATTAATAATATAAGCATCTACAAAATCTTTTATGAGATTTTCATATGTGGAAGAATCTACTGTATCCACTTGTTGATTGGCAACAGTCGAGGTTACTCTTGTTTCTAAAGTTGTTTTTTCATTATTTGATGTTTCTTCAACTCTTGATGTTTGCAATTCGGATTTTGAGGGAGCACTGCTCTCGCTTGATGAATTATCACCGCAAGATACAAGTGTACATAAAATCGAGGTGAATAATAATGAATAAAAGAATTTCTTTTTCATTTGATTGTCCTCCAGTCAACTTGAATTAATTATTAACTATCCTATATTCCAAAACCGTTCAAAGAAAACCTTGAGTTTCTCGATAACAGTCTCTTTTTTAGCTTTGCGGTTTCCGCCGCCACCGCCGAAACGTGATACAGCAGGGAGTATCTTGTCGATGTCAGTACCTGTTGTTTTAATACCTCCGTCACG
>DEBW01000041.1:0-7975 GCA_002348905.1 Ruminococcus flavefaciens
TTTGTCGGTCTGTACGGCTCTGCATCCTCACTCACCACGCACACAGCCGATGACATTAAGTCCCGCTACACGATCTGGCTGGCGCACTGGGTGGACAAGACCAATTACAGTGGCGCATACGGTATCTGGCAGCATTTCGAGAAAGGCAGTGTGGACGGCATCAGCGGCAATGTCGATCTCGACATCGGCTACAAGGATTTCCCGACCATCATTAAGGCAAAAGGGCTGAACGGCTACAGCAAGGAGCCGAATCCGCCTGCGCCTGCTGCGGAGGACGGCATCTCGGTCGAGGTCACTGTTAACGGTCAGAAGTACAGCGGAAAACTGAATAAGGCATAACAGCAGCGCTCTCGTGAGATTTGGTTCTCGCGGGAGCGCTTTTTTTTGAAACAAGTCCTTGAAACAGACGGATTTCGCAGTTGTTTCATACCAGTTGTCCCGGAGAAAAATGACGTAAAAGCGGTATGAATCACACCATCATAAGACAAGTATACAACTATTACTTTATAGTACAAATAAAAGGGATATTTATAATATATTAGACTGCGCATACGCACATATACGCGCGTAAGGGAATTTTTGTCCCACTTGTCTTCGTCAAAACAGGCTCCTGCTTTCCAATGAGAAGTAGGAGGTGTTGATATGGAACAGCAGAAAATCGTTGATGAGATCAACTATCACAAGGCACAGGCACTCACGGAACTGCTCTATGCCAGAGGTATGATTACAGTTGTCGAGTATGACAAATTATCGGAATTAAACCGCAAATCTTTCTCTCCACTATACGCGGACTTATTACCGAAAACGCTTGATAAATCATCGGTTCAGAGTTAATATTGTATACTGACAAAGGAGGGACAACCATTGAAAATCAAGAAAATCGAAGCACAGCCTGCTGTGGTAAAAAAGCTCCGGGTGGCTGCCTACTGCCGAGTCAGTACTGAGAACGAAGATCAGAAGGAAAGTCTGGAAGCGCAGCGTGAGCATTACGAATCATGGATCAGGATGCACGATGACTGGGAATGCGCCGGTATATTCTACGATTTCGGCATCAGTGGCACAAAGGCAGATGTCCGTGAAGGCTTGCAGGCACTGTTATACGCCTGCCGTACCGGAAGCGTCGATTATGTGCTGACAAAATCCATCAGCCGCTTTTCCCGAAACACATCCGACTGCCTTTCGCTGGTGCGTGAGCTGCTTTCCTATAATATCCCGATCTACTTCGAGAAGGAGAACATTGACACCGGGAGCATGGAAAGTGAGCTGATTCTGTCAGTTCTCAGCAGCATGGCACAGAGCGAATCCGAGTCCATTTCCAAGAATGTGAAGTGGACGGTGAAAAAACGAATGGAAGAAGGTAACTTTGTTTTCGGCTACCTTCCATACGGCTACACAAAGGACACAGCCGGAAACATGGTCATTGATCCGGTTGAGAGCGAGATCGTCAAGCTGATTTTTGATCTGGCGCTGAATGGTATGGGGACATACAAGATCGCGCAATTGCTCGACAAAAGGAAGGTTCCTACCCGCAAGGGCGGCAAATGGTCAGGCTCAACGGTCAAGGGGATTCTTGTGAACGAGAAGTACTACGGCGCTGCTGCCTTCCAGAAAACCTACACCGACAGCAACTTCCGACGTCATAACAACCACGGTGAGGTCGATAGCTTCATAGCGGAAGATCACCATGAAGCGATTATCAGCAAAGAGGTTTTTGACCGGGTGCAGGTCATGATACAGAAGCGCATTGATGAACACGGCATCGTAAAGGATATGGGAAAGTACCATAACAAGTATCCTTTTTCCGGTATCATCATCTGCGGAGAGTGCGGCGGTAAGTTCAAGCGGCAGACGCAGAGTGGTGGTATTGCATGGGCTTGCTCAACACATCTTTATAATAAAGACGTCTGTTCCATGATGTTTATCAAGGATGAAGCGATAAAGGCAGCCTTTGTGACGATGATGAACAAGCTGATATTCGGCTGCAAGCAGGTTCTCGTTCCATATTACAATGCACTCAGCCTCGCCGATACGGACGAGAGCCTGCAAGGGATACTGGATCTTAAAAATGAATTGCAGCGCAACAGCGACCGCAAGAACGACCTGCGGAAACTGCGTGTCAAGGGCTTCCTTGATGCGGCGATGTACAATCAGGAGCTGAGGCGTGTCGAAATGGAGAACGAGGAAATCTGCGCTAAAATGAAGTGCATTGACAGAGCCGGAGAGAACGGCGATATCAAGGAAACGAAAAAGCTCCTTCGCTTCGCAGAATCGGCTGAAATGCTCACAGAGTTCAGCGATGACCTGTTCACCGAATATGTTGACAGCATCATTGTATATACCAGAACCTGCATCGGCTTCCGGCTGAGATGCGGGCTGACGTTAAAGGAGGAAGTATGTACGGGTACAAGATAGTGGACGGTAAAGTGATAGTTGACGAGCAGGAAGCGGCAGTTGTTATAAACATCTTCAACGGGTATCTTTCCGGCATGAGCCTGCGGGATGCAGCAACCAATGCAGGCAGACCGATGGTTCACAGTATGGTGAAGCGCATCATCAGCAACTTCTGTTATGTCGGCGATGACTTCTATCCTGCGATTGTCAGCCGCCAGACCTTTGCGAGAGCGAACGCTGAACTGATACGCAGGTCAGAAAAGCACGGCGGCAAGAAGCGTCTGCAACTGCCGCCGGTCTATACGGAGTTTGAGATTTCAGAGCCGGAGATGCATTTTGACGATCCGATAAAGCAAGCCGAATACATCTACAGTCTGATCGGGGTGAGGAAATGAATGTTATAAAAATACCTGCTAAGCCGCAGAAGGGCAATAATGCGGCGAAGCAGGAAGTCAAGAAGTTGCGTGTTGCAGCCTATTGCCGTGTCTCCACCGACAACGAGGAACAGGCTACCAGCTACGAAACACAGATCGAGCATTATACTGAATTTATCAATAAGAATCCGGAATGGGAACTTGTCAAGGTGTATGCCGATGACGGCATCAGCGCGACCTCGACCAAAGGCAGAGAGCAGTTCAACGCTATGATCGAGGACTGCAAGAAGGGCTTGATCGACATGATCTTCACGAAGTCGATCAGCCGATTTGCCAGAAATACCGTTGACTGCCTGAACTATATCCGAATGCTCAAGGAGATGAACATTCCGGTATTCTTTGAAAAGGAGTCCATAAACACGATGGACTCAAAGGGCGAAGTCCTCCTGACCATTATGGCATCGCTGGCGCAGCAGGAATCGGAATCACTCAGCCAGAACGTCAAGATCGGTGTGCAGTACCGCTTCCAGCAGGGGAAGGTGATGGTCAATGCCCGCCGCTTTCTCGGCTACGACAAGGACGATGAAGGACACCTGATCATCAATCCGGAACAGGCGGAAATCGTCAAGCGTATCTTCCGGGAGTATCTTGAGGGCGCAAGCTGCAAAAAGATCGCTCAGGGACTGCAGCGCGATGGTATTCCGAATGCTCGCGGAAGCACAAAATGACATGATAACAGCATACGCCTGATTCTCGGAAATGAGAAGTACATGGGTGATGCGCTCCTGCAAAAGACCTATACCGTGGACTGCCTCAGTAAAAAGCGGGTAAAGAACTCCGGTATCGTGCCGCAATACTATGTCGAGGACGACCACGAAGCTATTATATCGAAAGAGACATTCCTGATGGTGCAGGAAGAAATGGCACGACGAGCGAGAACGCAGCTCCCGTTCGGCGGAAAGAAGGGCTATAGCGCCAACCACGCATTTTCGCAGATAATCTTCTGCGCTGGCTGCGGAGAGCAGTTCCGCAGAATACACTGGAACAACCGTGGCAAGAAGTCGGTCGTCTGGCGCTGCGTCACACGATTGAAGGAGAAGGACAAGTGCCGCGCCAGAACCGTCAGCGAGGAAACCTTAAAGGTAGCCTTCCTTGAAGCCCTCAACGAGATGGTCTGCGACAGCGACACCTACCTGAACAGGCTCCGGGAGAACCTTGAAGCTGCGATCAATTCGGCTAATCCCATGTCGGCGGAAGCCCTCTCAGCAAAAATGGCTGAACTGCAGCGGGAGCTGATCAACCGGACGGAGCGCCGGGAGAACTACGATGACATCACCGAGGAAATCCTGCGCCTGCGTGAGCTGCAGGAGCAGAAAGGCATGGACGACGCTACGCAGAAGGAACACACGAAGCGCATAAAGGAACTTCAGAAATTCATCCAGTCTCAGCCGAGTGAGATCACGGAGTTTGATGAGGCTCTGGTGAAGAAGCTGCTGGAAAAGGTGACCGTCCATGATGATTACTTGGAATTCCGGTTCAAATCGGGCGTGACGATCAGTATTGAAATGTGAATATATAGAGCGAACCCGCATCACAGTTAGTGGTGCGGGGCTTTTAATAATCAAATGGGACTAATTAGTCCCTTGCGCTATTGACTTTTGATTCAGGTTTATGATATCATGAATACAGTTCGTAGTGAACTTATCTTTCTAGTCAACTAATATGGAGGTAATATCATGAATTCAGAGCCGAAAGAGACACATCTCGCCTCTTGTAAAGAACATGATTATTCAGGTAGACCTGAAAAAACCAAAGATGCTTTTTCATGTTATTTTACTCGTATGCTTAAAAAGAGGAACGATGCAACGGGACAAGTTGTTACAAAAAAGGATATAGCTAATATGCTTGGTATAACTCCAGAATTGTTTCGCAAATATATAAATTTGGAAAAGCTGATCAAAAAGCGTGACTGCATCATAGCAATATGCGCAATGTTACAAGCGGATACATATGACACTAATGAAGCACTGTATTATTTTGATATGAACGAATTGGAAGAATATGATAAACGTGATTACGTTTTGATGGAGATTCTTGATAACCAGTTTTCTCATTTCTTATCAATTGACGAGATAAATAATAGGTTAAGATCGGAGTATTTCGCTGAGCTAGACATTATCGATCATCGAAGAAAGCGTGACAAGTCTAAAGCCACATATCCTTATACTCTTGTAAAGAAGAGAGTAGAATACAGGACTGACGATCTTGTATTCGGAGATCCTTACGATTCACTTGATACTGTTTATTATAGATTAGGCAGTGTATATGCTTATATGTGGCTTGATGATAATGGGCATCGGGGGTTCAAGTTATGCGCCAACCCTAAAGGAGATTTTTCGTGTACTGATTATCCTATGAAAGGAAAATGGTATCACACGTATAATAGTCTTGAAGAAACAGGTATATTTAGAAATTGCTTTTTGGAACTTCAGCAACTGGCTCTTATTGAACATAGAAAAAAGGCAAAATATCTAAATGACACTCGTAACTATCATGAGCGCATTTCCGCCAAAGTCATAAGCAACGAACTTCATGTATTCTATGAAACATATAACTATTCCGTTCCGGAATTAGGCGAATATTATCTTATGGATTATGTGAATGGGAAATATACATTGTATGTTTCACATCAAAGTGAGTTTATGCGTTTTTATCTTTCAACAGAAGAATACTCTGAACTCTTCGGGGAGGTTTCTGATAAAACAGAGGAAACATACGAATCGATTGAGCAGATTGAAAAAGTAACTGCGGAATGTAAACCAGAACGAAAATGGATTGCAAGATTTAGAGTGAGAGCATTCCATAACGCTCAAGAAAAGATAAATACTCTAATTGATGAACTCAAATTGGGAAAAGCACATATCCGCAACCTCGAAATGATTTGTGAGAATTCATATGAAGTGTTGACTTATTATAAGGCCACAGATTCTTTTCAATGCAGTTATGATACAGAATCTGGAGACATTGTAGGTGTTGGCGTCGATAAAGCAGTTTTCACTCTTTCTGATGATAGTCAAGTCGAACTGTCAACAGCCGATTTATTCGCAGCATTTAGGCTAGGCTTAAACAGTATTGAAGAAATTGGAGCCTTTCTACTTGAACACAAAACACTTGAAATATCAGATTTGTTATGCGTGGGACTTGTTAGTCCCGAAACAAATTGACGGATCATGGTAGAGATGATATAATAAGTTCACAACATAAAGGAGAGTGAGAAATATGCAGAATTATCCGCTACGGAAACAAATCGAGATCACGCATCATGCAATGCAGCGGCTTGAAGAACGAGTTGTCAATCATGACGGCTTTAAAAGCTGGCAGCATATGGTCAAAACGGCACGGTATGAAGGAAGGAGTGAAGAAAACATGACCGATGCCGAATATGAGTGGTATATGACGCATATCACTCACTTGTATAGTTCTTCGCAAGTACGCATCATGAACGGGTTTGCTTTTCTCTTTATGGGGAACAAGGGACACGCCGAACACTGGTAACAGTAATAGCTGTTGCCTAAATTTGAAGGAGGAGTATCTATGATTGAGCAGAAGAATACTGAACTGACTTGGTGGGAACGTAATAAGAAAAAGGTTTTCATTATCGGCGGAGTAGTAATTGCAGCCGGAATAGGCATCGTGGTATTCAAAAACAAAGACGCACTTCTTGCACTTGTCAAAAAGGGAAAGATCGCGGGAAATAATATACCGCTCCCTGACGCAAAACAGGTTATTGACATTGTTCCTGAAGCAACTAACGTTATTAAGTCAGAGACTGTTATCTCGACTCCATTGCTAAACAACGGTCAACCGTTTCCGGTTAAGGGCTTTATACGTGAACTCCCTAAAAACTGTCATCCGTCTGCTGAGAAACTGGCGCAGGCAGCAGAGCTTGGAATTAAACTTGGAGAGCATCAGACCATTGTTGATTCTTACATGAAGAATTTGATTGATGCCGCAGCATAATAATATAGCAGAACGCCGTGTCCTTCACGATGTGCTGGACACGGCTTGTTTGTACATTTTGACGAATGACATCCAATCTACGAAGTATCGAACCCTCTGTTATCCAATCTACGCACTAACCTCACTGCGCAGATTGGTTGTCAGGCGTTTTGAGTTCGTAGATGTTTTTCCAAATACAGTAAAAAGCCGGTTAGGGTTGACTTCGCAGATTGACTGTATAGCCGAAAACTGCCGTAAAATCGTCACTTTTACGCCTTATCCCTTGACATCAATACTACGCACTCAACGTGCCCTGTCCGAGGAAAAAGATCAACACCTGTAACTTTATCAGGCGAGTAACCGTTGAGCGAGAGATATTTAGCATCACGGGCAGCGGTAGCAGGGTTACAGGAGATCATAACGATTTTTTTCGGAGCAGCGGCGATGATAGTGTCGAGAGTATCGACGGAGCATCCTTTTCTCGGAGGGTCAACGACGATAATATCCGGAGCGCAGCCTTTTGAGCGGAGGTGAGAGAAGATTCTGCCGGCATCACCGCAGTAGAAATCGGCGTTGAGAATGTTGTTTTTCATTGCATTTTCCTTAGCATTTTCGACAGCTTCGGGAACTATCTCGATACCTATGACGGACTTAACATTTTTAGCCATAGAAAGACCGATAGTACCAGCACCGCAGTATAGGTCAGCGAGGATATCATCGGGCTCAGGAGCGGCGTATTCGAGAGCTTTAGCGTATAGTTTTTCAGCCTGAACGGTATTTATCTGATAGAAGGAAGGAGGAGATATCTGAATAGTATTTCCGCACATTGTATCGGATATCTGAGCTTCACCGGAAAGGACTTTCCAGTTATCGCCGAGGATAACGTTAGTCTTATCGGGGTTGACGTTCATCACTATGCTGGAAATGGCGGAGAACTTTCGGCGGAGCATTTCAGCAAGAGGGAGGAGCTGCCTTGAAAGGTCTTTTCTCACTACGAAGCATACCATGATCTGACCTGAGTAATTACCTTTGCGGAGGTAAATATGCCTGAGGATGCCGGTATGGGTATTCTCGTCGTAGACTGAAAACTTTTTGCTGTTGATAAATTCAAGGGAAGAGCTGATGATAGCAGAGAATATTTCCGGCTGGAGCGGACAGTCCTTTATAGGGATGACTCTGTGGCTTCTCTGAGCGTAGAAACCGCAGACAGG
>DEBW01000041.1:8075-8902 GCA_002348905.1 Ruminococcus flavefaciens
CCGGAGAAAGACCGCCGATACGCTGGAAAGAATTTTTCACCATGTCAGACTTTATCTTACATTCAGCCTCATAGGAGATATGCTGAAAAATACAGCCTCCGCACTTTTTATATGCAGAACATACAGGAGTTATACGGTCAGAAGACGGAGATGTGATATTCTGAACGATGCCGAAGGAATAATTTTTCAGCACCTTTACTATTTTTCCTTCAATAGTATCTCCCTTAGCAGTATCGGGAACGAAAACGACAGTACCTTCAACACGGCAAACACCGTTGCCCTCAGCAGTAACGTCAGTTATTTCTGCGGTAAACAGCTGATTTTTTTCAAGCATTCTGTGACCTCCGATTTCTTTTTCATGAGTTCGTCAAAGCGGTTGATGTACTCATACGGGAATTTGTAGTTATGTATGCGGTTTATCTTGCCGTCGGGATAAACAAGTTTGGTAGAAGCGGCACAGCCTGCGCCGAGAATGGTCTGAGTCTCGTCCATGATGAAGATGTTGTACCAGCTTTCAAAGCCTTTTTTAGCGTAGCCGACATTTTCGAGGTTATCGACAGTATTTTTCTGACGGTACATATAATAGGGGAGATATCCGCAGTTCATGAGTTTCTCAATACTATAGTCAACCATTTCTGCCGCAGGATTTTTAAGATTGCTGATGCTTTTTTCAAACAGGTCAGCAGAACGTTTAAGAGTAAGAGTGTGAACAGTGATGCTTTCAGGAGAAAGCTCACAGATACGGTCAAGGGTATTTCTGAAACTTTCAGCAGATTCAGTAGGCAGACCTGCAATGAGGTCTGTATTTATATTGTCAAAACCGATTT
>DEBW01000212.1:0-2762 GCA_002348905.1 Ruminococcus flavefaciens
GGTTTTATCACGCTCGGACTGTGGCTGAGTGTAAGTATCCGCTTCCGACTTTCATCGCTACTTCACATCTGCGCTATGTGAAACCAGAGATGTTATCGCTCGGCATTTGCGTCATTGCGCATCTCTGGACTGGTACGGCTCACCACCCCACCATCGGAAACAACGTAACTCCTAATCCCATATTCAATTTTCAAGTTTCTGTCCAAGTCCGAAGACTCTTCCTCAGTTANNCGAAACAACGTAACCCCTGATTCCATATTCAATTTTCAAGTTTCTGTTTGACTTTTACTTGTTCATTTCATGTCACCCCTTTGCAGTATCATTGTAATATATTATAGCATATATCATATTACAATATTTTGCGAAGAATGAGCAGCGTTTCCAATCGAACTCTGCTCTGCTTCATGCATATTCGTAATTGCATATTTAATATATACTATTACTATTTCAATTATATTATAACACGCCATTTTTATTTGTCAAGGCCTCCTCAAATTTTTTGAAACAAGAAAGAGCAAAGCGTTAATGCTTTGCTCTTGATTTGTATACATTATATTGATTTCGGCAGCGTGCGGAACAGAACTCGCTGCGTATATCGGTCGCATAGAATAGCTTTTCGCAGTGCTTGCAGGAGCGGATAGGTTTCTTATCGTTTGTAACTGCTTTGGCAAATGCGAAATCTATCATTGCTTTCAGCGAATCGTACTCGCACAGCAGATTCAGACCGTTGCGGTCGTCTATCTTGTATGTCAGGCGTGGAGGTAAGAACTCCGGGAGCTTCGATTCTTTGATCGTGAAGCTATACAGATATTTGAAATACTTCTTTACCCAGTCAAGCGGTTCGCAGTATCTATACTTCCGAAGGAACATTGTTGAATATATCGGGCTACGGTAGTTAAGCCTGAGTTTGCCTTTATTGTTGATTTTATCAAGTATGTCAACGTTATCGAGAGGAAAGAACTGTTTTGCGAACTCATTAACTTCAACAGTTCCGCTCTCCACGAAGATGTTATCGCGGACGATGACACGCTCGTTGCGACCTATGTCCGAACCTGCAATATCAGGCATGATTCCGAGCAAACCGTATTCGTGTACGAAGTCCAGCACCATTTCGTTCTGACCGAGATTATTTTCGGTCAGGTACTTGCCGAGGTTAAGAGCGTCGGTCATCATATTGTTCTCATTCTTTATCGGATCGTACACTGAACCATATTCGCAGGGAACAATGTACTCCATGCCTCCAATGCTCTGTATTTCGTATCTTGTATTCTTATGCCAATGGCTTACTAATAGCTGTTCCATACGTCTTCCTTGTAATCGTACTTGTTTGTGATTATATTACTTATTAATTGTATTGTAACACGCTTTTATGTAATTGTCAAGCCTTCGTAAAATGAAGCAGAGCATTGTTTGATCACAATGCTCTGTATTTTTTCTTGAATCGGTAATACTAGTTAAGCCATATTTGTAATGATCAGCGTAACGGAATCAATCATTTTTCTTTCGCTGTCCCATGAAAGCTTTCCGAAAAATGATAAGGCTTTGAAATGTCTCATAGAGCCTAATCTGTATCCGTTATTTCCGTCAGTTCTGCGACGGTAAAATAGTGCTTCTGTTTTTCTATAGCGTCATAAATCTTATGATATACTACTTGATTCGGATAGTATTTATAATTTGAAAAAATCGAAATGCCATTGTGGTAGAAGTATTCTAAAATATCATCGAAGCTATCAAGGAGAAATCAGTACACCATTTTCAGTAGACTACTTAATAATGTTGTTTGAATCAATCAGTTCACGTTTCAGCAAGCACAAATCAAATACATCAAGCCTGTCATCCTTGCATAAATCAGCAGCTTTCCAGTTATTCAGCTTGGTATTTGGAACCGCTAAGAGCCATTTCTGGAGCAGAACTACATCAGAAATATTAAACTCACCGTCTGCATTGACATCGCCCTGCACTGAGGTTACTGGTTCTGTAGTGCCTTCAAAGCCGTCAACGATTGAATAGAAGCAGGGTTTAGCTGTATAATCTTCATTGAACAGCAGCGGATATTTGCTTGCACGCCAGCTCATGTCGTCCGTTGTTCCCCAGAATACGACCGCAGAAACGCTGTCCTGATACTTCATAATTACGTCCATAATATCGGAGTAATACTTCGCCTGTTCCTCAAACTTGTCCGCACTGCTGATCATCTGGTCAAGCTCTGTGATCTGAATATCCAGCCCTGTTGCGGCAAACATACTGAGCGCCTTTTCATAGACATTGGCGGTCGGGAATACGTCCGTTCCAAGATGAGACTGCATTCCGATGCCGTCGATAAAGTGACCATCTGCATTGATCTCCTCTGTCAGCGCCACGATTGCTTCACGCTTTCCGGGCATATATTCGTTGAAGTCGTTATAATAGAGTTTGCAGCCCTCCGGTGCATATTTCTTTGCAAATTCAAATGCAGGCTTAATAAAAGAATTATCGCCGAATACCTTCACCCACGGAGATTTGGAGCTGCCCTCTTCCTGCGAACCCGGCTGACGTGCAGAGCCGTCATCGAGCAGGCACTCGTTCACAACGTCCCATGCGTAGAATTCCACATCAGGATATTCTTTCTTGACCGCTGCAAAGACGTTCTTGATATAATTCTCCATACGAATGAGCATTTTCTCCTTGGATACCCATTCGCCCTCTGCATCATAGTTCTCCTTGAAGAACCATGTCGGGGTCTGCTGATGCCAGATAAGAACGTGTCCTCGCACAGGTATATT
>DEBW01000212.1:2824-16380 GCA_002348905.1 Ruminococcus flavefaciens
TAGAGCTGGCGCTGGCAAGGCTCACCTGCGGATTTTCATCATCTCCCGCTTCGGCAAGAGCAAGACACGCTTTCTGGTCGAGGAGGGCATCAGGCTTCATCTCATTGCCGGGGGTGATGGAGTTGAAATGCTTTAAGATCAGCTCCTTAGTGGATGCCGGAGCAAGCTCTTTGCTGGTGCAGGCTGTTCCGATTTTGAAAGAATCTGCATACACATCTTTCAGCGAAGGAATATCGCTCTGCGGATGATAAACAGGAGCCGTTTTCAGCGTAAAATCGTCAATATAGATATTATCTGAGCCGCCCTCAAAATAGACAAATACGTCCGTCCATTCCTCGGTATAGCTGACTTTCAAGTCAGAAACTGACTGCCAGCCGTTTCCATTGAGATTTGCAAGATTTTCATAATGCTGCTCACCGGCGGCATCGGTGTACTGAAAGCTGACAGTCACGCTGGTGTACCATTGTCCCATTGCGGAGCAGCTTACAAGATAGGCAACTCCCGGCTCACACTTGTCATCGAGGCGGAATGCAGGTCCGTTCCACGATTTGGAACGCTCGGAAGCACACAGGCAGTGCGTTCCGGATACGGCATTCTCCTCGCTGGCGGTCAATATAGTGGTGTCTCGGTCGCCTCGGTTTGTCCATGCGGAAACGTCACCGTCCTCGAAATCTGAGGAATAGATGACTGTCGTTGCGGAAGTCTCCTCTGCTGTTGCGTCTATTGTCGGCATCGCTCCGGAAATGCAGTTCAATGCCATAAGATACGCAGTCATACGGATTAGTCTTTTCTTCATCATAAGATTACCTCTTCTATATGGATTGTGATTTATATACTTATTCACTATTTTAGCATTGCACTGAAATCAATTCAATGCACTAATGTAGATTTTTTATTACATTTTGCATACTTATCCGACTAAGCTAATCCTTTGTTATTCTGATATTCATGTTATATTCAATGTGCTTATATACGTCGATCAACTATCGGTAGTAAATCCCCTTACCGTATCTGCATTTAACATCGTTTCATATTTTCGTGAAGCAGTTTTGTGAAAATACAAAAAAGGAAGCGTACCAGCATTGCTGATACGCTTCCTTTCTCTGATTTGTCCCTTACAAATACTTTCGGATAAAATGAATCTGTTTCGGCTGCTATCCGATGTTCAGCCGTTTATTACTTAGGTAACCGAGCTATTGTGCAGATGTTCGGATACTTTGTAATCAATTGCTGTTTTACTGCGCTTACTTCCTATACCCCGGCAGCTCATCGAGAGTTTCGTGCGGAGTGTCGGGAGACTGCAGCTCTTTCCTGGAGACGATAAACTTTCTCATTGCTACGATATCGAAGGCATCTATCCTGCCGTCCTCGCAGAGGTCGCCCGCCTGCCAGTTTTTCAGTTCCGCATTTCTGTAGCCGAGCACGAACTTCTGCAAGGTGACAAGGTCCGCCGCAGAGAACTCTCCGTCACCGTTGACGTCGCCCTTGACGAGCTCGGGTAACTGCGTCTGAGAGCCTATCTTAGTGTATACGTTCTCGTACATCGTCTCCGCCCAGAGCTTCTTCATCGCCTCGTAGCCCTCGGAGTTCGGGTGAACGCCGTCTGCGCTGAGCCCCCAAGTGTTCTTCTTGAAGAAGTCATCAAAATCGGGACCGTGAACAAGCCTATCGCCGTATTCGTCATAGAGCTTGTCCACCATTGCGTTGTAATATCCGACGTTATTGCCGACGTCATTGTTCGTTGAGGACGGTATCTTCGGCAGTACAGGCACCTTGCCGGCTTCGAGGACAGCGTCTATCATATACTTGGTATTACTGTAGTAACTCTGCACGTTGTTTGGGTTGCCCCAGCAGTCATTCGTGCCGTAGGCTATGCTCACAAAGTGGACAGGACTGCCGCTGAGCCACTCGTCGATGTGCTCCTTGCCGTCCTTGCTGGTGATGCCACCGATGCCGCCGTTTTCCTGTGCAGGAAAGAATCGGCTGTCTATCTGGTTGACATAGCTTGCGTAGCTCGTACCGTAGGCGTTGACCATTCCGCCTGCCGTTATGGAATCGCCGAAGAATATCCAGCTGTCGAACACTCCCTGTGAGGCATCGTGGATATCAAGATTGAGCGTCACCTTGTCGCCGTAAGCCTTTGTGACGTTCATGCGTATCCAGTTGTATCCGTCCATGTCGATGTAATGCTGGCGAGAGCTCAGACCGTTGCCCTTAATGGTTACGGCTGTCTCCCAGCCCGATGAGGGATAGTTGCCTCCCTGAGCCTTGTTGACCTCTATCGTGTAGTCTATAGGTTCGGCGTTCCTGCTCGCATAGGCGCCGAGGTTGTCGTAGCTGCTGAGGTTGTACCACGCTGCGAGCACCTTTTTGCGCTGAGCCTGCGGTACTCCCGACAGGTCATACGCAAGGTAATCGCCCGAAGATGAGCTCCACGATGTGAAGTAGTGCTCGTCATTGCCCGAGGAGGCGCTGTCAGACTTGCCCGAGTATGCTGGAACCCCTCTGCTTATCACAGGATTAGCTCCCTCGAAGTATGTATCGGCTGCATAAACCATGTTAAATGAGCTGCCTGAACTGTAAATATCGGAACTGACTGTAGCAATGCTGCTACAAGTTATCGCTGCCGCAAGAATTGATGAAACCATTTTTTTCATATATCCCGACCTCCTGTAAAAAAATCGTTCTGTTCTAATTATACCCCACCGTGACATGAATTAAAATGACATTTCGTGTATTATTTCTGACATTTTAAATCATGATATCACATTTTCGCTAAGCATTTTTCGCACCTGAACTGTGCTGCCGTCCAGCCACTCTTCTCCTTGAACTGCCGCAGGAAGTGGTTCTCGTTGTTATAGCCGCACTGTTCCGCTAGGATGATGTAAAAAATGCAGCAGGTCATAACGAAAATCGTTATGCAAAACGTCATAATTCTTATCGAATATGTCATTGAATAAATATGTCAGATACGATATAATAAATATAAAAAGGGAAAAGTGTGTCTGCACTGCACACCGTTTTCTGTAATAAATCGGGGACAGTCAGATGTCCTGTGGCTGTATCCTTTTCTCAGGGATACAGCCGTTTGGATTATATGCTATTATTAACTAATGGATAATTATGTAACAAATATGCAGGTGATAATAATGAAAAACAAAATCATATCCGCATTAATGGCAACAGTCTTTTTATTAAGCTGCACTCCTTTGGATTCAAGTTCAGTATCAGCCGAAGGAAAACAACCAAAGCTGATCGCACTGACGTTTGATGACGGACCAAATACCACAACTACAAATGATGTGCTTGATATTCTTGAAGAATACAATGCGAAAGCATCATTCTTTCTTATTGGTGACAACATAAATGAAGAAAGCACATCATCTGTCAAGCGAGCCCACGATATGGGCATGGAGATAGACAATCACTCAAAGACGCATTCAAATATGTCAAAAATGCAGGCAGAAGAGGTTAAGGCAGAAATAACATACGTTGATGAAAAGGTAAAGGAAATAACAGGCGAATACCCGAAGTTTTTCCGCCCTCCGTTCATTGATGTAAGTCAGAGCCTTTACGATGCTGTTGATCTACCTTTTATATGCGGAATAGACTGTCAGGACTATATGCCGAATGTTACTGCTCAGGAACGCGCGGACTATATTCTGAACGGTGCAAAAGACGGAGTTATCGTTCTTCTGCACGATGCCGCAGGCAATCAGGCTACGGTAGATGCACTGAAAATTGCGATGCCTGAGCTTGTTGAACAGGGTTATGAATTTGTTACGCTGACAGAGCTTTTTGAGCGTCAGGGCGAAACTCCGAAGCATAATATACTCTACTCAAATGTCG
Source organism: Ruminococcus flavefaciens (assembly GCA_002348905.1). GTDB lineage: Bacteria > Bacillota > Clostridia > Oscillospirales > Ruminococcaceae > Ruminococcus > Ruminococcus flavefaciens_O. Next base: position 6,674 of record DEBW01000212.1, read on the forward strand.
GAAAGCACCCGACAGGCTACAGAGAGATACAGGAACTATCCTCAGATTCAACTGACCGTATCACTTTAGATCCTGCTCTGCTTGATTCTCTTGGCAATTCCTATGCTGTCGAAATGGAATATTCAAGCTCAAGCGGTTATCCGCCTGTCATTGCCTTGCAGAAATGGAGCGGTACTCTTCAGATATGGCATACTATTCAGCCGTTTTATTTCAACGGCAATAAAGCTCTGTTCCTTGCAGAAGATGTACTAACAGCCCTGGAACAGCTAAAGATCGGGTATAGTGATCTCGACGGGATAGCCGTTACTGCATACAGCGGTGAGGTGGAGCTGAGTAACGCTAAACTGCTCACAAAAGCTGAAACTGCTGACGTTATAAAGGGCGATATCAATGCAGACGGCAGCTTCAATATCGCAGATGTGGTACTGTTCCAGAAATGGCTGCTTGCAAAACCTGATGCTGTGCTTGCTGACTGGAAATCAGGCGACCTCTGTGATGATAACAAACTTGACGTTTTTGATCTTGTACTGATGAAACAACTGCTGTTCATACAACAATGATTTTACTCCGCTGCACCAAAGTCTTACATATAGAGTTTGTTCTTTAAGTGAGACAACTCAGTAAAGGCTGACATAAGTCGGTCTTTAATAATAATTTAGGAGGGTTATTATGAAAAACCACAAATCCAAGAGTGCAGCCTGTATCCTTACAGGTCTCATTTCATTATCGCTGACGTTCGGAACACAGAGTCCAAATCAACAATCAGTTTTTGCCGAAACACCGGCTGAGTCCCTAATCTCAGCTGCTGAAATCAATGGTGATGTGAATGCCGACGGAAGTTTTAATATAGCAGATGTTGTGCTGTTCCAGAAATGGCTGCTTGCTGTTCCGGATACGCATCTCGCTGATTGGAAAGCAGCTGACTTCTGTAATGATGATAGATTAGATGTTTTTGACCTTTGTCTGATGAGAAGAGCGTTATTGGCAGAAAACACGGGAGATTTAAAAACGCTGACAGTTCCCGTGTCGGAAAACAATGCAAAGCTTATCGGAAGAACGCTAAAAACAAACGGTGTAACATGGTTGGTTCACAGTGGCTCTGCAGCTGAGTTTACCGTTACCGGAACGGAAGCGAGTATGACGATATGTGGCGACAGTGGTGTCAATTCCGATGAAAAATACCGTCCACGATTCGGTGTTTATTTGGACGGGAAGCTCGTCAAAGATGTTGTTATGGNNCAAAAATACCGTCCGCGTTATGGCGTTTATGTGGACGGTAAGCTCGTTAAAGATGTTGTTATGGGAGAAAAGGAGCAGACGATCGAGCTATTCAGCGGAACAGCATCACGAACCGCAACAGTCAAAATCATTCATCTATCAGAAGCAAATAATGGCTGTATTGGTGTAAAGGAACTCACAGTCACATCGTCTTCATCGACTCCTGTTAAACCTACACCCAAAAAGGAACTGATGATTGAGTTCATAGGAGATTCGATCACCTGTGCATACGGTGTTGAAGCAGGATCACAGTATGAAAGCTTCTCGACAGCGACTGAGAATTTCACGCTGTCATATGCCTATCTTACAGCTCAGCTTCTTGATGCGGATTACAGCGCAGTATGTTACAGCGGTCACGGAATCGTTTCCGGCTATACAAGTGACGGCACAAAGAATACTGATTCGCTCGTCCCGCCATATTATGAGATGGTCGGCAAACCTAAGGATTATCAGACTCAATGGGATTTCTCAAAAAATCCGGCAGATGTGATCGTGCTGAATCTCGGCACAAACGATGATTCGTATGCATCAAAGGAGCTGGAAATGCGAGGTGCCGAATATCAGGAGCTTTACGAAGATTTCCTCAAACAGATAAGAAAATGCAACCCTGATGCGAATATAATATGCACACTTGGTATCATGGGAGCCACAGAACTGTATCCCTATATCGAAGCGGCAGTTAATGAAGTTGGCGATCCGAAGATCACCTGTTATGAATCGCCGGTACAGGATATGAACGATCTCGGTGCAGACTGGCATCCCTCACCAACGACACATGAAAAAAATGCATATCTGCTGGCGGACAAGATCTCGACCGTCCTCGGCAGACCGTCGGATAAAATCGGTATTGACCTTGCAGCGGACAGCAAACTGGAATCTGATATTATTACTGAAAGCGGCGCAAATGCGTGGCCTTACTATGCTGAGTGGAACCGCTCCATGAACGTCAATATCTCGGCGGCAGGCAATTCACCGGAATCAATTACAGTATATGTACCGAATTTGGTTCTCCCGACCGGTAAATATGAGCTGAGTTTCAAGGCAGAGGGACTGAAAGGCGAAATGCCGTATGAAGTCCGCAGTATGAAAGATCCGAAAACGGTCTATGCAAGCGGCACGACAGATTCTGAAACAACTCTGGAAACTTTTGATCTGAACGAACCGACGGAAGATGCAGAAATCGTATTTATGATCGGAGAGCAGACTGGCAGTATCACTTTCTCAGATGTCACACTGTATAAACGTGCAAATCTGTAAAGTCAAATGAGGACAAAATGGATCTGCTTTCCTAATACCATAAGCGAGATCTCCGAATATTGCGGATTCTCCGACTACGCTCACTTTTCGTGCGTATTTGCGAAATATGCCTGCGTCTCACCTGCAAAATTCAGGAAGGACAAGCAGTGAAGCTGTTATCATACACCGAAAAAAGCGCATTCCAAACGAAATGGAATGCGCTTTTTACGTCAGTGCCCCTTAGCAATATACCAAAAACTCCGCAGCGTTTGTACCGCAGAGCTCCTGATAAAATGAACAGATTAGGAGAGGTAGATGACTTGATATTATTATAGAATCTCGGGAACAACAAAACAATGCTGTTTCATCTCAAATAATTGCATTTTTGTGCCATAACTTACAAGAAATATCTCATTCGACTGTAACAGCATACTTACCATCTTTCAATTCTCCGATCGTTATTGTAAGACCTGTCTCAACAGTCTGACCGCCATTTGCATCATACCAGTGGAATCCTGATACACTTCCGTTTATCACATCGCCTGTATGGTATAAGTTATCCTTTTCCACATCATCGATCACACGGATAAGGCGTCTGCCTTTGTCCTGATTTGTGAACTCGCTGCCGCTTGCATAACGGAAATATGTATTCCAGCCATACTCTGTAGTCGCATCAATATGATAGATACGAACGCCTTCGCCGCTCTTTGCCCACCAGGCTGTTTTTGTGCCGACAGCACTGTTGTTTCCATCTTTAGTTGCGTACTCGATAATGAAATACTCCGAGAAATAATCATCGGCAAGTTTTTCGTTCGGGATAATGATACAGTTACCGCTGTCGGTCTGGGCGTTGCTGAGCATAAACGTCTGAGCACCATTTGAAGCATCATATATTTGTACCTGCTCGTTTGTATACCAGCCTTCCATAAGCTTTGAGAATGCGCCGAAGTCCGAGCCTGCATCAGTGTCCATAAGCTCGATACCAGCCGTGCCGTGCATACCCTCGCTGTCATTCGGATTCGTAAAAAGGTAATAGTCAGGCAGACCGGTGCAGTGTCCCAGTTCGTGGCAATAGGAGCTTGTGTAATTGATATGATCGGCAGTTGAACCTATCTGGGCATTGCCGGTGATTATGTGACCGATACCAACGCCGTCTACACGGTAATTCGGGTCGCCGAATGCTCCGGCACACGGCCACCAGTGGTCAGTGCCCGCCTTCTCGGGAACTGTGAAAAGCGTAGCGTCTATCCTGCCGTCGCCATTGCCGTCAAACTGAGAAAAGTCAACTTTATCCTTGAAAGCCTCGTAGCATTCCTCAGCTATCTTGACCTTATTGTCGTCATATACAGACTGGTTTTCTTTAGTCGTATAGCGGAAGACCTGACCGTCAAGCTTCATGGCACCCTTGGAGGCTCTGCCGTAGAATGAAGAGAAGCTCTCGAACGGATAGCATGGATCTGTTTCGTCTGCCGCACCGAAAGAAATACTGTTCAGCTCATCTGTGGTCGGAGCGTAGTCATATCTGCAATCGGGAAAGTCCACATAGAATACGACCATTTTGGCATTGCCCTGTGTGGGCAGCGAAGCACCGTGTTTTGCCATATTTGCCGTAATGAAGTTGCTTTGCTGTTCTTCCTGCACTGGTATTTCTTCCTGTACAGGCTGTTCATCAGCAAGTAGAAGCCTTTTCATCAGTACAAAATCAAAAATATCGAGCCTGTCATCTTCACAGAGGTCACCTGCTTTCCAGTCCGTAAGCAGAGTGCCACGTCTTGCGAGAAGCCAGTTCTGGAGCAGCACAACATCTGCAATACTGAATGAGCCGTCTGCGTTCACATCGCCCTTTATCCTTGTGGAAACGTCTGGGGCCGAGAGATCGAATCTACCATCATCGTTCTTTATCTTTGACCACATATACCTTAGCATCCAGCCGTCAAACGCAGTTATCTTCGCTGACGAGCCCGCCATCATAATAGAGTTCTCACCGCCTGGAAAGCCTCCGGGAGGGAAACCGTCAATTTCGCCTTCACCGCCGTAAAAGTCAGTCATACCGAAGCCATGACCTATCTCATGCTCAAGGACATGGTGACTGCCGCTTTGTATCATACCGAGATATGCCGTATCCGAGAGACGCTGTCCCCAGTCTCCGCCGCATCCGCCAATATCCGGGAATCCCTGCGTTGCCCACATATACATATCGAATCGCTTGTCAAGTCCGCCGGGATATTCGTAGTTTGAGTCTGTGAAGTGATCAAATCGTGAGAGTTCAAGCGGTGCATACGGTTCTTTATCGGGAATGGTGTCCCTACCGTTTGATGTGTCATACTGCGCATCATAATAATTTGTATCGGTATAGACTGTCTCATCATTGTGAATGTCAAGCAGACAGCTTTTGTCGATGACTGCCCAGCCGACCACCTTTACGTCGATATGGTCGTATTTCCAGCCGTCATAGCCAGCGAGCCAGTCGTTCCACGCATTGATGCTGTCTGAGAGCAGCTTCTCGAACTGCTGTCTCTGTTCGTAGGTCACTGTACGGTAGGACTGCCACTTCACAACATAATTGATAGTACCCTTACCTGCATCTATCTGGTCGAAGATAGTATTGCGGCGCTCCGTTGACTTTTCACGTTCGATTCGGTTCGTCCATATCCAGTCGGCAGCGTACTGAAAATCAGAGGGCATATCAGTAATGCTGCCCGCCGATGCGCTGAGCTGCTCCGTGCTTGTAACCAACTGCGGCAAAGCAAAAGCTGACAGGCAGACTGCAGCTGAAAGTGCGGCTGAAATAAGTCTTTTCGTCATACATTTCCTCCTTAATGCCTCGGGAAGCTTTTTCTTAGATAATAGCACAGTGTCGGTATTGATTCAATAAAGTCTTGCGTATTATTACTTACATAATACGGAATTTTTCTTGACAACTCGCAAGATATGGATTATACTTTTGATAAGGTGGTGATGATATGAAAAGAATAGGAGTGATCATTCCTGCGATAACCGACAATCTTCAGACGGAGCTGCTTGACGGTGTTTTCAAAACTGCCTCTGCTGCGGATTGCGACGTTATAGTCCTGACTACTATGACGAACGCTTTGGATTTTCACATTCAGACTGAGATAATGAACGGCGAGGAAAGCGTATACTGCCTTTTAGAACGGGCAGAGCTGGACGGTGTGCTGCTTGCCTCGCAGTATTTCGTTAAAGAAAACGTCCGCCGTACAATATCGGAAAAGATACGTAGAGCTGCGCTCCCGTGCGTTGACCTCGGCGGCTCGGAGCTCGGCTTTGAAACAGTTTCGATACCGCAGGATAAGGCTGTATACGAACTGACAGAGCATATCATCACGAAGCATGACTGCCGCAGGCTCATCTTTCTCGCCGGACACAAGGACAATCCCGATTCAGAACAGCGTATGCAGGGCTTTCTGCGCTCCGCTGACAAGCATGGCTGCACGTATGAGATAGTATACGGCGACTTCTGGAGAACACGGGCAGCTGAGCTCGGAGAAGAGCTGATACAACGCAGAAAAGAGCTTCCCGACGCAGTGATATGCGCAAGTGACATAATGGCGGTCTCGCTGTGCGATACTCTCCGAAACGGAGGAATTTCAGTTCCAGAGGACATTATTATCACGGGATACGACGGACATCTTTCAGCTTTATCCCACTTCCCTGCGATAACCACTGTCTGCGGTGGGATAAAAGAGCTTGGCATCAGAGGTACAGAAAAGCTCCTGTCGATGCTGGGTATTTCACCGATTCATAATGAAGGCAGTGGACTTCATATTATTTTCGGTTCAAGCTGCGGCTGTGTGGAGCGTTTCCAAAGCTATAAAGAGGCAGCGCTGCTTGTGGAAAAATATATCAGTAATAAAGCTGAGGCAAGCGAGCTGCTTGATATGCGTATTCACTCGGATTACATAACAAAGACCTGCAGTGTTCAGGACCTGTCAGACCTGACAGCAACTATCGACGAGACTGCGCATAGTCTGAAAGGCTATAAGTCCATGTACTGGTGCATTCTTCCCGACTGGGACAGCAGTCCCGAACAGCCCGAAATATGCAAGACAAAGCCGTTCCCCAAGCAGATGCTGTGCCCCATAGCTAAAGATGCATGGAAGGACGGCAGGAACGTCGGCTTGTTCCATACAAAGGATATAGTACCTGTACTCGCCGCCCCTCATGAGCCGATGCTGCTGTTCGTATTGCCGCTCCATGCTTCGTCACAGGTTTTCGGTTACTGCGGATTGGCTTATGAAAATGCTGCAGACTTTACGGTCTCGGTAATGCTGTTCGACATGATGAGCTCAGTTGCTAACGGTCTGCGTATACTGCGCCACAAGCTCTATGCGGAATATCTGCAAAAGAAAATCGAAGAAGCTTCACTCTACGATAAAATGACCGACATGCTGAGCAAGAAAGGGCTGTTGCTGTTACTTGAGAAGCAGGTGCCGGAGAAAAACGGTATTATGCTCGTAACGACAGCAAAGCTCGCAGCCACACCGACTTCTCAGCAAAAGGGACAGCTTTCCGACACAGTAATGCAGTTGGAGCTGCTGCTTGCCAACGCTATACGCCTGATATCAGGACGAAAAATGCAGGCTGCACGCCTCGACAAGCGCACATTCGCTGTCGTATTTCCGCTTGCAGAGGGAACCGCTCCCGAACAATATACCGAAGAGCTTATGATACAGCTTGAGGTGCTGATAAGGAAAATGCAGGAGGGCTCGGCTGTAGGATTTCTGCCTGAACCCTACTATGTATGCGGATATGTGACTGCTCCGCCCGAAACGTGCATCTCTGCACTGTGGGATAAACTTAACGACAGCAAGCCAAAGGACAAAGGCTTTATCGGTATCAGTCAGCTTAAAATGCTCCGACGTGAAATACACAAAGCTCCCGAACTCGACTGGAGCCTGACAGAGCTGGCAAAGCGGCTGAATATAAGCAAAAGCTATGTGCAGAAGCTCTATAAGGAACATTTTGGCATCAGCTATATCGACGACCTGCTTGAAGCACGTATCAGGATGGCAAAACAGCTCCTGACAACAACTGACCTGCGCGTCAACGAAGTTGCCGCCTCTTGCGGATATCAGAACGCAACACATTTTATGCGGCAATTCAAGGAAAAGACAGGACTGTCTCCCACTGAATACAAAAAGAAAGAGATCTGAGCACATTACCTTCATATTCATCAGCAGCTGAGAGCGAAGCTCCGCACAGGATAGTCGGGTACCTTCCCGATTGGAACTATCAGCCGTTCAGCGAGTTCGATCTCGGACAGCTCACGCAATACATATAATAAGTAAAAAGCGAATGGTGAATGATAAATAGTTAAAAATAATGTCCGGTTATTTCTATACTATCTGTTATTCATCATTCATTTTTCTCTGTCCGCTAAAAATCACATCAAAAGCAACTCTTTTGCACTTAGTCATCCCGATTATATGGGATATTTTCTTTTTAACGCTATTATTTTTAAAGCAACAGAAGTAAAAAGAACTCTATAATATTTATTTTTTTACTTGCAATTCGTCCACCTATAATTCAATATGTGGGTTTACATTTTGTTCATATAGAGTATAATAATACAGATAGGATATCATTACAAAAATAATTTACACAGAAAATGGAGGTAATCAAATGAAGATGAAAGAGAAATTTACACGCATACTTTCAAGTGTAGTAAGCGGAGCATTGCTTCTCTCAGGAGTACCAATGTTAAGCGGAAGTACACCGTCACCGCTTAAAGCAGAGGCAGCTTCTGCCTGCACTATCAACACCAATAAGCTATATCAGTCTATTGACGGCTTCGGCGGTATCAATCACCCCGAATGGTACGGCGACCTCACTGATGCTGACAGAAAGCTCGCTTTCGGAAACGGTGAAGGACAGCTCGGCTGTACTATCCTTCGTATCTTCGTCAATCCGGATAAGAACCAGTGGAACAAGGCACTTCCGACCGCTAAGTATGCTACCGAGCATGGCATCACGGTCTTCGCATCACCATGGGAGCCGCCGTCGAACCTCGCTGAAAACGGCGCTGCTTACGGAGGTAAACTCCATCTTCCTAAGAAAAACTATGCCGCTTATGCTGATCACCTTAATAACTTCGGTACATATATGAAAGCAAACGGCGTTGATCTCTATTCCGTTTCAGTTCAGAATGAGCCTGACTACGCTAAGGATTGGACAGCATGGACACCGGATGAGACTACTGACTTCATCGCTAACTACGGCGACAGGATCACAAGCACAAGGCTTATGTCGCCTGAATCCTTCCAGTATGGCGCATGGAACAATGGTAAGGACTACTACTCAAAGATCCTTAATAACCCAAAGGCTTATGCAAACTGTGACATCTTCGGAACTCACTTCTATGGCACCCCCAGAAACAAGATGGACTTCCCACAGCTCGAAAACTGCGGCAAGAAGCTCTGGATGACTGAGGTTTATGTTCCGGACAGCAATGTTGATGCTAATAAGTGGCCTGATAACCTCGAGCAGGCTGTCAATATCCACGATGCACTCGTTGTCGGTGGTATGCAGGCATACGTTGTATGGCCTCTTCGCCGTAATTACAGTATCATCTATGAGTCAACACACACCGTTTCAAAGCGAGGATATATTTTCGGTCAGTTCTCCAAGTACATTCGTCCAGGTGACTACCGTATTGAGGCTACTGAATCACCGGATACCGACATACTCATCTCTGCTTACAAGCACAGCGATAAACAGATCGAGATCGTTGCTATCAACAAGGGTAAGTCAGAGATCAATCAGGTATTCAATCTGACCGGCAGAACCATAACTAACGTTGACCGTTACAGAACATCCGGAAGTGAGAACCACGCTGCTACAAAGAATATGAATGCAAGCGGTTCCGGCTTCAATGCACAGCTCCCTGCACAGAGCGTTTCCACATTCATCGTAACTCTTGACAGCGACGGCAAGGACGTTCCTTCCAATCCTGACAAGCCTATCGTACAGGAGCCTATAACTCCTGATGCTAACGGATACTACTACCACGACAAGTTCGAGGGAAGCACCTGCGACTGGGAAGGCAGAGGCGGAGCTACTGCTCAGCTCAGCGGAAGAATACCTTATGCTGACAAGGAGGCTCTCCTTGCTTCTGACAGAGAAAAGAGCTGGCAGGGCATTCAGAAGTCTCTTGATTCACTCACATTCAAGGG
>DEBW01000082.1:0-320 GCA_002348905.1 Ruminococcus flavefaciens
TTGTAGAAGTGGTTGTAATCCTTTGCGATGCGGTCGATTGTACGGCTTATTATCATGTCAAGAGTTAAAACTATGCTTCTGTCATCAATAAGCTTAACGTCTGCAAGAGTACCGCTCTCATTGGCGATATAGCTTGCAAGTCTGCGGTCAGTATCCATACGCATGAGTATCGGGAGCTTTATGTTCTGCTCGGCGAAAAGTTCTTCAAGCTGGATGGCACAGTTTACAGCAACGTCGATATTTTCAAGTGCGATGACTGCATATGTATACGGCACAGGCTTAGACCTGCTGCGGACGGTATCATAAAAGTGTATATGCGA
>DEBW01000082.1:343-5082 GCA_002348905.1 Ruminococcus flavefaciens
GTGCGATATATTCAGCTCAAAGAAGTTTATTTCAAGAATACCGTCAGCCACTTCGCTTTTCAGTATCACACGATTATCGACCGTATCAAATGTATCACGGCTGAACTGATTGAGAAAGGCTGCTTTTTTTGATTTGATGCTTGTGTCAAACACATCAATTATGATATGGTTCTGCTCATGTACTACGCCGAGATTCATCGCCTGCAATACCGCTTCCTGTCCGAGCTGACCAAAGCCGGCAACAAGCAGATGAACGTTCCAGTCTTTCAGCGGTACGTCTTTACCCTTGTAGACTGTATGCAGCGGATAGTCTGAATACATCTTGTGTATCTGCATTTCCGGCACGCCTATAAGTTCAAGGTCGTAAAATGCATCTGTACCGGCAGCGCTGTTGTAGTATTCAGCAATAAGTCTGCCAATACCGTCCTCCTCACATCTGCACGATACCTTAGCACCGTCTGCAAGCTTTATTCTTTCAGCGTCGTCCTTTTCGTTAAGGCGGAACAGCTGTAAAAGCGAGAAATTGCGTATAGACGATTTCTCAAAGAGTATGATATTCGTTGCGCTCTCGATACGTGTCTTTGAAAGGAGTGAGTGTATGTCATTTTCCTCGGCTTTCAGCATATCTGCAATGTGAACGATATATCCGGCTTTATTCAGGTCGTATACTTCCTCCTGCCCTATGCTTTCAGAAGAAACTATGTGTACGCAGGTCTTTTTAGGATCGGCTACATTTTTTTGCAGCATTGCACGTACATCATCATTATAGCCGAATACTACAACGTGACGGCAGTTTTTGTTCCTGCGGAAGAATATGATGAAACGCAGTATACGTTCCAGAAATTTGTATATGAAAGATATCGTACAGTAAGGCGCTGTGAATACTGCTATACAATAAGCGTATCCTATACTTGTGTTGAAGCTTGTCGGGTTATCTTTCATATATGCAAAGGTATCCTTTATAGTTACCGTTGCTTTGAATCCGAATGCATTTATAGCATTTTGCAGGATAAGAAGTATCCTGAAAAACGGCGCATAGTTCTTGTAGTATATCGCTCCCTGCAATGCTGCGATAAGAAACGAAAGAACAGCAAGCAGAAATATAAGTCGGTTAGTCCTTGTACGGCTTTTGTTACTCTTCATTGATTATGTCCTTTCAGGATTCGCCCAGTCCGGAGAGATACTCTCTTGCTGTTTTGAGAAGCTGCTCGGTGGTATATATCGGGAAATGACCTATCTTATTACGGTCGAAGTCCTTTATGAATACCATATCCCCGTTTGCCGGTGCAGCAGCAAAATCGTCTATTCTGTAGCGTACTGAGAATTTTTCAGTATCAAGCATCCATGCCTGACCGCCGTCCCATATGACGAATTTGCGGAAAGAGTCTGCGGAAGAGTTTATTTCAAGCTTGTCAGCATTTGAGCTGTCACATTCACGGATGTCATTTTCTTCCTCGTCACTGAAATCAAGACGGCAGCTCCTGCCGGTAAAGCCATCGGCGTTCATCTCGTAAATACGTGAATCACGGCAGAGAACTGCGAATGTATCATCACTCACAGGTGCAGCAGATACAGGCTCCTGACTTGTACCCACAAGCGATACAGTAGTTCTTAGAGCGCCTGACTCAGCGTCAAAGAGAGAAACTGTGCGGTTATTGAAGAATACTCCGACAGTATCGCTGTTCTGCCAGAATATGCGCTGTACTTCAAGTCCTTCATCGGCATCAAGGTCACAGTCAAACTTTACTGTCTTACCTGTTTCAAAGGAATAGACCTCAAGGAAAGGTGTGCTGTCACCTTCTTCACATACAAGCATTGCGGCACGGCTGTCAGAAACTGCATACATCATGTTTACTATTCCACGGTCTAATGAAAAAGCTCCCTCAGCTTTGACTGCCCATGGTGTAGTTTTTCCGTCAGCGTTGATGAATACTATGTTGCTGTCATAGTCTGAAAGATAGAAAGCTCCGTTTTCAGTAGGAACTATATTTACAGTCAGGTAGTTTGCAGAAGGCGCATCCGCTAACTTTTCAGCCTTTTTGCTCTGAACGTCTACACAGAACATTTCAGAGCCGATACCATAGTACCCGCTGCTTTCCTTAGGAGAAGCGTTTACTATGAGCTTATCCTTGCCGATAAATGCTGCGGAGTTTATTCTGTAGTCCTCCATGTCCTTTACTTCTGTAAGGGAATTTCCGCTTGCCGGACTGTATATGAACAGGTGAACTACAAGATTGCTGTCACTGTGGTATTCACCGTCAGGGTAATATGTTGATACTACTGCCGCATTTGAACCTGTACTGTCAACAGCGGCGATATCACGGTAATACATATACTCTCCTGTATCAATGTCAGTATACATAGGATTCTGCTTCGAATACTGGATATAGGCTGTATTGGAATAGTTTGCGGCGGTAACGTACTTGTTACGGCTGTAGCTTGAAAGTGACAATGCTGTATCAATTTTCTGTACTCTGTAAACCGCATTTGATGAATCGTCGCCTTTAGTATAATGTCCGAGACTTACAACGTATTCTTCTCCGCTGCTCAATGTAAGCATTATAAATCCACGGCGGCTGTAAGATACATCAACAACTTCGCTGTCAAGCTTTATGGTCTTGATAACAGAGCCGTTCTCATAGTCCACGAATGAAAACGTCAGACCGGTAACTACTGCAAGGACATCATGCTCATATCCGGTCTCATCTGCCGGCATGAGGAACATACTTCCGTTCTGATTATAGTTTGCAGTTATTGATGTACGCCACTTCTTTTCTTTCAGGTCGCTGTCATAGCGTGTAATGGAAGTTTCAGTCTGAAAGCCAAGTATATTGCATGATGTTATAACAGCATCATCTTCCACGAACTGCATATTTATTATATGCATTCCTTCATTTACGGCATCTTCTACCGGAAGCTCATTTTTTACTGCAAGCTCATGGTTCTTTATATCGTATGTTAGATATTCTTTCTCGCTGTCGTTGTATACATACAAAACATTATCCTTTATGGCATGAATGGTGTTATCCATCATGAAGCCTAACATTCCGGCAGATGAAGACGTTACCTTTACAGTGTCAGCAATTTTGCCGGACTCACGGTCTATAAGCTCAAGGAACACATCTTCTCCCAATATCTCAGTACCGTCAGACATCACATTCTTATCCTGATACATACGTATCACATAGTTTTTGAGCACATCAACACTATCATACTCATAAGCATCTTCAGAAGGCTCAGCCTTCCATATAACTTCGCCTGTAGCTCCGTCTATTTTCCATACCGTACTGTCAGAGTTGTATATGTAAAGTTCGCCGTCTGTACCGGGTTCTTCATCGCTTACCGAGTGTACAAAGTCAGTATATATCCTGTTGAAAACGGAGCTGACCTCATATGTCATTCTGCTCGGTGTGTCGGTAGAATGGAAATATGTACCGGTCTTATCATTATAAATATCGAAAAATGCGTTGAGCTTGTTGGAACTTCCCTTTGAAGCAGAAGCAAATTCACTGTCGGAAGCGGTTATCTTTCTGATAAGCTTGCCTGTCTCAGCATCCCAGAAGTATATACCTGTCGCATCCTGAGATACTACGGTCTTTCCTGCTCCCATAAACGAAAGCTTTTCAACTGCACATTCATGCTTCAGAGCAAGCTGAGGTACTAACTGCTCATGCTTGAACATTCCAAGCTCACGGGAAAGAGCGTACTCAGCCTCAGGTATTACAGGCTTGTCCTCGCCGTCAGACGGCAGAGCTTCAACCGCCTTCTGTATCGCAGGTATAAGACTGCTCTCCTTGAAAAGATTCTCGGATTCAACAGCAAGATGTCCGGCGTTTTCAACGAGAAGGTCTTTATTCTTCTGCTCTATCTGCTCATTCTGCTCTTTTATCTGACTGTTCTGCTTCTTTATCTGAACATTTTTACCGCTGATAGTCACGGCAGAAGCCACGCTTATAATGGTTATGAGCGAAAGTATGCCTGATACTCCCCCGAATATCCTTCTCCTGCGGGCAGCCTCACGGCGCTTTTCACGCTGATAGAGGTCGTTGAAATCACATTCAAGAAGCGGTGCTGCTATACGGAGATACTCGGTATTCAGCTTCTTCATCGACTCTTTCAGGGTATCTGCCTTGATATTCGCAGCAAGAGGCTCGACCTCGACCTTTACCTTTACTTCCTCGACCTTATCGTTGGTGGTGGTCATTTCGGTATAGGTAAGTTCCTCAGGGAAGGACTCATGAGGCTCTCCGCTTACAAGCAGGGTTATGATGTTCTTGTTGGTATTGCCATGAAGCTCACGGAAACGTGTAAGCTCCTGCATACACCATTTTGACTCGGTATACTTAGGCGAACATATAACTATAAGGTACTCGGAATTCTCGATCGCATTTTTTATGTCCTCGCTGAGGTCGCTGCTCGACTGAAGCTCCGATACATCACGGAAGATACGCCAGTTGTCCTTAGTCTTTCCAAGGTTCTTCGGCGGCTTATACGCTTCAAGAAGCTTCTGTAGTCTCTCGGCAGCCTGCATATCAGGTTCTAAGTGACGGTAGCTTATAAATGCTTTATATTTATATTCCATATCATTTCTCCCTTTTCACCTTTATATATTTTATTATACAAAGACATTTTACCATAACAATTTCTAAAAAGCAAGGGTAAAACTAACTATTTCATGGTAACAGCATCTGCTTTTTATTATAAATAATGTGGTATTGACGTTGATTTGCTCACAAATC
>DEBW01000082.1:5365-6916 GCA_002348905.1 Ruminococcus flavefaciens
AAGGCAACTTTGCTGTCGCATACGTTAATAAATAGTAAATGCTGTTGCCGTGCTTCAATTGATTACAGCGCTTGCATTATTATCCGTTTTATGGTATGATAATAGGGAATTTACTGAAAGGGAGATACTATGCTTGCAAGCTTAACAAATATAAATAAATTTTTTAACGGTAAACAAGTGCTCAGCAATGTCTCGCTGACCATTGACGAGAGCGATAAGATAGGTCTTGTGGGAAATAACGGATGCGGTAAGTCCACCCTGCTGAAAATACTTACCGGACGGCTCGAACCTGACCGCTTTACCGAAAAGGACGGCGTTGTTTCTTTTGCAGGAAAAACTACTATAGGCTACCTCGAACAGATGGGCGGACTTGACTCTGAGAGCACTGTCATGGCTGAGATGCAGAAAGTCTTTGAGCCTATACACAAGGCTATTGAGCGTCTGCGTGAGATAGAGCTTGAAATAGAAGCCGGAGATGATTCCTCTGCTGACGAGTATCAGCAGCTCTCATCATGGGTAGAGGCAAACGACGGCTACAATACCGAGGTAAAAATACGCACTATCCTCAATGGTATGGGATTTTCTGAGAATGAACTTGAACGCACGGTCTCAGGATTCAGCGGCGGTGAAAAAACCCGTCTTTGTATAGCAAAACTCCTCCTTGAAGAGCCTAATCTGCTCATTCTCGACGAGCCTACAAACCACCTTGACTTCAAAACTATCATGTGGCTCGAAGACTACCTCCGCACTTACAGAGGAGCTGTACTCATAGTATCACATGACCGTTACTTCCTTGACCGTCTCTGCACTTCCATATGCGAGATAGAAAGAGGTGTGCTCAAACGCTACAAAGGCAATTACACTGCATTCATCCACCAGCGTGAGGAGAATGATGCCCGTCAGGAAAAAGAGTACGAACAGCAGCAGAAGCAGATAGCCAAAATGGAGGACTATGTTGCACGTAACCTTGTACGTGCTTCCACCACAAAAATGGCTCAGAGCCGCAGAAAACAGCTTGAAAAGATAGAGCGTATCGAGAAGCCTTTCCACGATACACGCTCTGCAAAGATACATTTCACCTACGCTGTCGAACCTCCGATAGATGTGCTGAAAGTCAAGAATATCGACATATCCGTTGGCGAAGGCGCTTCAAGGAAAACTCTCCTTGACGAGGTGAATTTTGAAGTCCGCAGAGGCGAAAAGATAGGTATCATAGGCGATAACGGCATCGGAAAGTCTACCCTGCTGAAAATCATACAGGAAAAACTCCCGCATAAGGGTATTGTCCGCTGGAACAGCAACATAAAAATCTCCTACTTTGAACAGGAAAGCACCAATCTCAACCGTGAACTCACTGTAATGGAGGAGCTTCACAGCCGCTATCCCTCACTTTCTGACCTCGAAGTAAGAAATCTTCTCGCTCAGGTAAGATTCGTGGGAGAGAACGTATTCAAGGAGACCGGCGTTATCAGCGGTGGTGAGAGAGCCAAGCTCTGCTTTGCGATAATGATGCAGGAGCACGGAAATGTCCTCATCCTCGACGAGCCTACC
>DEBW01000082.1:6962-7728 GCA_002348905.1 Ruminococcus flavefaciens
GAGCCTACCAACCACCTCGACCTCAGCTCAAAGGAAGCTATCGAAGAAGCTCTCGCTGAATATACCGGCACGATAATTTTCGTCTCTCATGACCGTTACCTCCTCAGCCGTATCGCTGACCGCCTTATCGAGCTTAATGCCAGCGGTTTCCGTGAGCATAACTACGGCTTCAAGAAGTATCTCGATGTGCTCCGTGATGAACAGGCAGAGGAAAAACGTCTCGCTGATGCTGCAAAATTCGCCAAAGCTGCCGAAGCTGCAAAGGAAAAGAACGAAAAAGTATACCGCAGCAAGCAGCAGAGAAGTGCTGATGCTGCNNGCTGCGAGAAAAAACGAAATGAGACGCCTTGAAAAGGAAATCGACGACCTACAGGCTAAGATAGACGCTCTCACTGAGGAAATAGGCAAAGAGGAAGTTTACACAGATTACGAACTTATGAACAGTAAATGTGCTGAGATTGACTCTCTCAAAAAACAGATAGACGAAGATTTTGAGAAATTGATTGAACTTGATGAGTAAGAAAAATTGTATGTTTTTACTATAAGTTTTTGTCAATGTTAAGAACGACTTTACAAGCTGTATATAAAAATATTAACTTAGATTTAATTATTTCATATAGGGGTATATGCGTATATTTCTATTTGTTGTAATTTAATATCGAATCTATCACTTGCTTGTCACAAATTAACAAAATTAAGGTTTTGGATAAAATTACTATTGAAAAAATTGTTACTATGTGCTATAATATTCATAATATCTGAAACA
>DEBW01000082.1:7847-22044 GCA_002348905.1 Ruminococcus flavefaciens
TGCCAGACATCCTGCCAGTCTGCTTGCAAGACTTCCTGCACAGTTGCTAACCAGAAGTGCGAGAGATAAGCTAACGGTTCAGCATTCTTAACGATGAGGCAGTATTTTTATGCTGCCTCGAATTTTTTATCCGGTTATGGTATTGGAAGGAAGTATATATTATGATACATAAATATAAGCTGAACGGATTCAACATCGTTCTTGATGTAAACAGCGGCGGAGTTCATATCGTTGACGAGCTTACTTACGATCTCCTCGACAACGTTGAGCCGCCTTTTGAGGAAAAATGTCCTGCAAAGGTAGTCGAAAAGCTCTCACGCTCCTACACTCCTGAGGATATCGAGTCATGTTATCAGGAGATCGTCGAGCTTTACAATGACAAGATACTTTTCTCCGAGGACGATTACGAGAAGTACGCCAAGTACTCCGTAGCTTCACCTGTTAAAGCTATGTGCCTTAATATCGCTCACGACTGCCAGCTCAGATGCAAGTACTGCTTCGCTTCCACAGGCGATTTCGGCAAGGGAAGAAAGCTCATGTCCTTCGAGACAGGCAAACACGCTATCGACTTCCTGCTCGAAAATTCCGGCGACCGTCCGAACCTCGAACTCGATTTCTTCGGCGGCGAACCTCTCATGAATTTCAATGTCGTAAAGCAGGTAGTAGAGTACGCACGTTCCCGTGAAAAGGAATACAACAAGAAATTCCGCTTCACTATCACTACTAACGGTCTGCTCCTCGACGATGACAAGATAGACTTCATCAACAGGGAAATGTCCAACGTTGTTCTCTCTATCGACGGACGCAAGGAAGTCAATGACTATTTCCGTGTACTCCCTAACGGTCAGGGATGCTACGATATCATCATGCCTAAGTACAAGAAGCTCGTTGAGGGCAGAGGCGACAAGGAGTACTACGTAAGAGGTACTTTCACAAAGAAGAACCTCGACTTCTCCAACGACGTTTTCGCTCTCTATGATGCCGGCTTCGACCAGATCTCCGTTGAGCCTGTTGTCGGCGATTCCGACGAGTACGCTCTCACTGAAAAGGAGCTTCCGGCTGTATTCAAGGAGTACGAAGTCCTCGCCAAGAAGATCATCGACAACGAGAAAAACGGTAAGAAGTTCAACTTCTTCCACTTCATGCTCGACCTCGATCAGGGACCGTGCGCTATCAAGAGACTCCGTGGCTGCGGATGCGGCAATGACTACGTTGCTATCACTCCTGACGGCGATATCTTCCCATGTCACCAGTTCGTAGGCATCGACGAGTACAAAATGGGCAACATCGACGAGGGTACTTTCAATCAGGAAATGAAGGCTGATTTCGCTCAGGCTCACGTTTACTCAAAGCCTGAATGCCGCAAGTGCTGGGCTAAGTTCTATTGCAGCGGCGGATGCAATGCAAACAACTACCAGTATATGGGCGATATCCGTACCGCTCACAAGCTCTCATGTCAGCTCGAAAAGAAGCGCCTTGAATGTGCTATCATGATGAAGGCTGTCCGTACTTTCGGAGAGCAGGAATAATACGCATAATTAAAGCCTGAGATTTTTTCTCAGGCTTTTGATTATCGAAAAACTTAAAATTTAATCAGAAAATTGCGGGCGACGGAACGTCGCCCCTACACAAGCAAACGTAAAACAGCTGAATTGTAGGGGCGGCGTTTCGCCGCCCGTGCTTATGTAAATACAAAATTGGCTTTTTTGCTTTGTATACGCAGCTTAATAACAGTTTCATGCAATGATGCCCATTTTTCTTAGTCTTGACCTTATCGCACCACTGGTACGTTTATGTACCTTTGCGATATCAGCTATGGACATACCTTTTGAAAACTCCTCAGAGAGCTGCCTTTCCTCGTCGTCAGTCCATACCTTCGGAGCTTGATTCCGCTGACCGACTGCCATTTCACGCAAGCTGTCGAGCTGTTTCTGCATACTGCTCACTTCTCCGTCCGGAGCTTTCTCCTCATCGGGATTTGAAGCTATATGCTCACGTATGAGCCGGCAGAACTCCTCGCCGTACATCTCAGCCTTGCGCTTGCCTACGCCTGATACCGTGAGAAACTGTGCTGTATTTACAGGACGTATCCTGCACATATCCCTGAGAGCAGCGTCCGAGAACACGATATACGCCGGTACATGAGCCTCTGCCGCAAGTTTGCCTCTGAGACTGCGAAGCTCTGAAAACAGCGGACTTTCCGCATAAAAGCTGTCGTCTTCACGTTTTTTGCCAAGCGGAGTTTTCTCCTTTGGCAGATTCATTTTTACAGGTATGCGCTCCTTGACTATCTTAGGTGAGAGCGCTGTTAGTTTCAGTACCGGATAATCGTCCTCGCTGAGCGCAAGATAACCTCCGGCTATGAGGTAGTCTATCTCTGAGCGTATGCGCCTTGCGGATACATCGCTCATGATACCGTATGTCGAGAGCTTGTCAAATCCGAGCGAGAAAAGCTTTTCATTTTTGCTTCCTCTGAGTATGTCAACTATCATACCCTTGCCGAAGTAATTGCCCTTCTGTCTGACACGATAAACGCACGATACTATCTTCTGAGCATCAATAGTGATATCAGTTTCCTCGAAACCGTTTGCGCAGCTTGAACAGTTTCCGCAGTAATTCGGAGCTTTTTCGCCGAAATATCCAAGTATATACTCCCTTAGACAGCCTGTTGTGGTGGAGTAGAATGTCATCTCTTTAAGGCGCTGACGGTCACGTTCAAGCATTATCTCCTTCTCCTCGTCTGAGAGGTCAGGATTCTCCTCACGGCTCTTTTCGATAATGAAATTGTTTGTGCGGACATCTCCTCCGCTGTAGAGGAGTATGCACTGCGCCGGACTTCCGTCACGACCGGCTCTTCCGGCTTCCTGATAGTAGCTTTCGATATTCTTTGGCATATTGTAGTGTATCACGAAAGAAACGTCCGACTTGTCGATGCCCATGCCGAAAGCATTTGTAGCGACGATTATCCGCTTGCGGTCATATATGAAGTCGTCCTGATTCTGCCGTCTTTCCTCGTCAGTAAGACCTGCGTGATAGCGTGTGGCAGAGAAGCCGTCATTGTTCAGCTTTTCGCATACTTCCTCAACGTTTTTGCGTGATATGCAGTATATAACTCCGCATTTGTCACCGAAGCTGTCAAGCAGCTGTCGCAGAGCAGTATACTTGTTTGAAGGCTGCATTACCGAGAAATAGAGATTTTTCCGGTCAAATCCGGTGGTTATGCTGAACGGGGAATCAAGTCCGAGTATGCGTATGATATCCTCTTTTACGTCGCCTGTAGCAGTAGCTGTAAATGCGCTTATTATCGGTCTGTACGGCAGACTGTTTATGAAGCCGGAGATATGCAGATAGCTCGGACGGAAGTCCTGTCCCCACTGTGAAACGCAGTGTGCCTCGTCAACAGTGACCATTGATATCTCCACTGAGGATATGAGCCTTTGCATCTCCTGAGTTTCAAGTCGCTCCGGAGCGACATATAACAGCTTGTATTCTCCACGGCAGGCACGGTATACTGTATCAGAATATTCCTCCGGCGTAAGGGAGCTGTTTATGCAGGCGGCGCTTACTCCGGCAGATACAAGGGAGCTTACCTGATCTTTCATAAGCGATATCAGCGGAGAAACTACAACTGTAACTCCTCTCAGCATAAGAGCAGGTACCTGATAACACAGCGATTTTCCTGCGCCGGTCGGCATTATACCGAGTACGTCACGTCCGGCGAGGATATTGTCTATGATATCAGCCTGACCATTGCGGAACTGGCTGTGTCCGAAGTACTCTTTGAGGACTGTTAGCTTATCCATTTTTCACTTTCTCCTTTGATGTGCTGATACTGTTTACAGTGATTATACCGGCTGCAACGAGCAGAAGTGCGGTGACAGTCTTTACAGCTCCGGCAGGTGACTTCTCAGAGAGGAGCAAAGCCGAGAGTATTACTCCGAAAACAGGATTCATGAAGCCGAATACCGACACGGACGATACCGGATTATATTTCAGGAGCAGGCTCCAGAGCGAGAAAGCTGCCGCAGATATGAATGCGAGATACAACAGCATAGCAATGCCGCTGATACCAGCACTCCCCAGTTTTCCGCCGGATATCAGACCTGAAAGCATCATGGCTGAACCTCCGAGGATGAACTGCCAGCTGCTCAGCATAACAGGATCAGAATCTTTCGAGAATCGCTTTGTGACTGACGCTGAAAAGGCATACGACAGCGCAGACAGGAACACCATTCCCTCTCCCCTGAAACTCAGGCTGAGGTCACTGTTACCGGTGAGATTTATGAGGATAACTCCTGCAAAACCGAGTATACATCCCGCTATCTTGCGGATAGTGAGCTTCTCAGTACGGAATATCAGCGCTGAGACAAGTATTGACATGAAAACGTTGGACGCAGTTATTATTGAGCTTTTCATGCCGGTGGTATGTGAAAGACCAATGTAGAAAAATGTGTACTGGAGCACAGTCTGAAACAGCGAAAGTATGCATACTCTCGGTATCTCGTGCTTTTTGGGTATAAGCGGACGCTTTTCAGCGATGCTTCCGGCTGAAGCCGCCATTATTCCGGCGAGCAGGAAACGTGTTCCTGCAAATAGTATCTGAGACTGTGTGCTGTCAGAGGGTATCTCAAAGAGCCTGTAGCCTATCTTTATGCAGGGAAATGCGCTTCCCCAGAGCAGACAGCATATCAGAGTAAAAATTATAACAACAGTTTTCCGTGTAAAAAATTCAGACTTTTCCATTATATCTCCTTAAAAATCAAAGTATTACAATTAATTATAGCACTGGTTCTGCAAAAATGCAAACAGTTTTCAGCATTTGGAGTATGGTCATTGTTGAAAATCCGTCCTTTTTAATTATAATTCGCTTTACAATAACAAGAAAAAGTGGTATACTAATTGTGTGTTATATGATGACGTATAAAGGAGTGAGATAGTTCTGAAACTAAAAGAAAATCCCGACCTTCTTGAAAGACCTGAGCACGGACATTATGCCGCCTGTGCTGCAAGAAAAAAATCTATCGAGGACTTGTCAAGAAATATATTTGTATACTGCTGCGGAGCATCACTGATACTGATATTCTTCACGTATCTCGGTGTACCTATAGCCGGAGTATCGTGGATACCCTCTCTTTTCGGCGATCCTTTCACGATAGGTCATCTCTTTTCTCAGACCATCGAGCTTATCGCTTTTGCCTTCCTTTCATTCATAGGCTACGGCAAAAGGAAAATATTTCACTTGATAATATTCCTGATATTCGTGGTAACCCTTATAGCCTGTATGTTTGACGGAAGCTGTATAGATGTATTCACCTTTGCGATAAGCGCTGTCGGAATAATACTTACTTTCCCGTGTTTCAGAGAGTATGCCGACTATATCCAGCTTACAAATACAGAGGGCTGGCCTCATTTCAGCAAACACCTCGCAGAGGCTGAGGAACATCCTACATTTTCCACAAGATATATATCTGAATACTACACGGCTCACGAAGATAAGATCATCCCTCCTGAGGGAAGTGTGCCTGAACCTGAACCAACGGAGCCAATTTCCTTTGAGATGCCGGATATATCTCCGATAATAAAGGAAATGCCGCCATTGGAAACTATATGCCGCTCTGAGCCTGAATTGCCTGACGAGAGCTTTTTCGAGCCGGACTGCGGTCTTTCTGACGAAATATACACCATGCAGTAGGAGGAATGCTCATGTTTGCTAAAATTGCAAGTTTAGGACTTTCTGGTCTGAATGCTTTTCCGGTCGATGTCGAGATAGACCTAAGCCGTGGTCAGCCGCAGTTTGAGATAGAAGGTCTTGCTGATACAGTAATAAGAGAGAGCCGTGACAGGATACGTACAGCTCTGAGAGCCTGCGGAATAAATTTTCCGGTAGCTTCTGTAGTAGTGAATCTTGCTCCGGCTGACACCAAGAAATGCGGTTCTGTGTACGATATGGCGATATTTATGGCTGTACTCCGTGTCACACGCATGATAGACGATACCCTTGAAGGATGTGCATTTCTGGGTGAACTTTCCCTTAACGGAGATATCCGCCGCATAAACGGTGTGCTTCCAATGGTCATGCTCGCCCGTGAAAAAGGTATGAAGTCAGTATTCTTACCGGCTGAGAACGCTCAGGAGGCTTCTGTTATCACCGGCATAGACATATACGCCGTAAAAAATGCAGAACAGCTCATACGTCATTTCCGTGGCGAAGAACTGCTGTCTCCGTGCGAACACTATATACCGCCGGAAACCGCATACAACGAAACTCTCGACTTTTCAGACGTAAAAGGTCAGTATTCAGCTAAATTTGCTCTTGAAATAGCCGCAGCCGGAGGTCACAATGCCCTGCTGATAGGCTCGCCGGGAAGCGGTAAAAGTATGCTTGCAAAGCGTATGCCTTCGATACTTCCTCCGCTCACCTTTGAGGAAGCTCTTGAAACAACAAAGATACATTCGATATCAGGACTTCTCACTCCCGAAAACCCGATAATAACCAAGCGTCCGTTCCGTTCTCCGCATCATACGATATCCTCAGCAGGACTTGCCGGAGGCGGTACGATACCTCACCCCGGAGAGATATCCCTCGCTCATAACGGTCTGCTCTTCCTCGATGAACTTGCTGAGTTCGACCGCCGTACCCTTGAGATAATGCGTCAGCCCTTAGAGGACGGTAAAGTTACTATCGCAAGAGCGTCAGGTACGATATCCTATCCTTGTACGATAATGCTGATAGGTGCTATGAATCCATGTCCATGCGGATATTTCGGACATCCAAAGAGGAAATGCATATGCTCGAAAAAGAAAGTCGCAGCGTACCTCTCAAAGATCTCCGGTCCTTTGCTCGACAGATTTGACCTGCATATTGAAGCTGCTCCGGTCGAATTTTCCGACCTTTCATCTACAAAACGTGAAGAATCATCGGCTGAGATAAGAAAGAGAGTAATTGCTGCAAGAGAGATACAGAAAGAACGCTTCAAGAATACTTCCATAACCTGCAACGCTCTCATAACTCCGGACAAGCTTCATGAAATGTGTCCTATGGATGAAAGCGCCGAAGCCGTAATGAAGGTCATTTTTGAAAAATTAGGTCTCAGCGCAAGAGCCTATGACAAGATAGTTAAGGTCGCACGTACTATAGCCGACCTCGGCGGAAGTGAGGTCATAAGCCGCCGTCATATCGGAGTCGCTGCACAGTACCGCAGTCTTGACCGCAAGTACTGGTACGAATAAGAAAGATAATAGGAAAGGTCACAATGGGAACAGTATTTAAAAAATTACACTCAAGCAAACATAATATCGACATCGGTCTGCTGTTTGCCGTAACGCTTTGCGCCGGCATAAGCACCATGCTCATTTACTCTATTGTAAAGAGCGGTATCAGCGAGATCGAAGGCGTAGGCGACAGCTATTGGAAAACCCAGCTCATATCAATGTGCCTCGGAGTCGCCGTTGCTGTCGGAATATCATTCATAGACTACCGGAAACTTGTTAAGATATGGTGGATATTCGTACCGATAACGCTCATACTGGTAGCCTTGCCGTTCACCTCGCTCGGATATCAGCGAGACGGCGCTGACGATAAGGGCTGGATAAGACTTTTCGGACTTAGTATGCAGCCGTCAGAGGTCATGAAAATAGCCTTTATACTCACTTTCGGCTACCACCTTTCACGGGACGAGGAGGATATGAACAAACCGTTCCATATGCTTCTTCTGCTGATACATGGAGCTTTGCCTATAGGCATCGTCGGCTTGCAGGGTGACTACGGTACAGCTATCGTATTTGCTGCAATATTCGCATTTATGCTCGTTTCAGCTAAGATATCGTGGAAATACCTCATCGCTGCTCCGTTTTTAGCCGGAGGAGTTATAGCCTTCATGTGGTTCAACTTCCTCAGCTCATTCCATAAACAGCGTATACTCATCCTGTTTCATCCGGGTACTGATCCTGAGAATATCGAGTATCAGCAAGACCTCGGACTTACTGCTATAAGGTCGGGCGGAGTTTTCGGAAAAGGTCTTTTCGCCGGAAAGAAAGAGTATATCTACGTGCCCGAACTGCACAACGACTTCATTTTTGCTCATGTCGGACAGGTATTCGGATTTGTCGGCTCTATCGGCATATTGATCGTACTCGCTTATATCGTGCTGAAAATATTCGCCGACAGCCGCATCACCCGTGACCGTCTCGGACGTTTCATATGCATGGGAGCTTTCGGTCTTTTCTTCACTCACTGCCTTATGAATATAGGCATGGTACTGAAAGCAGCTCCGGTTATCGGTGTACCTCTGCCGTTCCTCAGCGGAGGCGGTACGGCTATGCTGAGTATGTACGCCGTCATAGGTCTTGTGATAAGCACATACAGTCACCGTGCCGTGACTTACAACGTTTTCTACGACGAGGACGAAGAACGGTAAGCGACCGCAGCGCAATACGCATACCAAAAAATAATTTAGGGGCGGATTTTCCGCCCCTTTTGTTATCTGAGTTCTGATTTCTGAGTTCTGAAAACTCAATTATGCGCCTGTCTGTATTCAGAGGGTGAAACTCCCTCGGATATCTTGAACTGACGTACAAAGTAATTGTATGAGGAATAGCCGCATTCTCTTGATATATCCGTAACAGTCATACTTGTCTGAGTAAGAAGGTTCTTCGCCTTTTCTATGCGGAACTGTATCATCTCCTCAATGATGCTCTTGTTGAAATATGACTTGTATATCTTTTGCAGATAGCTCTTGCTGAGGTAGAGACTCTCTGCTATCTCGCTGATATTCCACGGATTTTCCGGATTTTTCATTATCCTGTTTCTGAGCATACAAAGCTTGTCGAACTGAGGATTTGAATTGCTCTCTGAGATGCTGTATGTGTACACACGGTTTATCGCAGCCTTATGCATGGCGTTTCCAAGACTTGTTTCAGAAGTGATCTTCTGTGTAGCAAGACCTATGCAGAAATCGACATTACAGCTCTCGCCGTCGCTGAACTGCGAAGCCTTGACCTTTTCAGCCAGTGCGTTGTATAACTCCTCTGCCCTGTTAGATTTTGGAGTTATCACGCCGAGGGTATTGCTCGACCATGAGCCGCATATCTCCTCAGGCTCTACACACTCACGCAGTTTATGTGCAAATGCCGCATATATCCTCTGGCACTTGTCCTCACCGCTCTGGAAGTAGGTCTTGTTCAGACCTGTGAGCTGTATGCGGATGAAGTCCACGCTCGTATTCTGTATCATCCAGTTTTCCTTTATGCCGGATATAGCCTTTTCGATGCCGTTTCTGTTGAGAAGTCCGGTAACATCGTCATAGAGGAGAGCATGATTCGCATTTGAAATAGTCCTGTTCATCATCGCCTTGACTCTGAGCTGTTCAAGTGCGACGTTTACATAGTTTATCCACTGGAGATAGAGCGTACTGAAGCTTATCGGCTCTTTTCCGAAGGATATTGCAGAATAGCCGAAGAAGTTGTCGTTGTAGTGGAGCGGTGACACGTAATAAGCCACCGGATAAGGACGTTCAGCGTCCAGCACGGGAAGTATATCAAACGAGCTGAAATAAGTCTCCGGCGGATTCTCACGCTTTACTGCGGACTTGTCAAGCACCATCCTCACATCATCTCCGGGAGAAAACGTAAGCTTATCTGTGAAATTTCCGGCAGGAGAGTCTATATACTTCCTTGTGAGGCATATTGATACGTGTCTCATTTTGTATATGAAGTAGGTGTAATTATCAAGTCTGTCGGCGAAATTAGACGTATTATCCACATTTGTTATGTCAAATAGCATATCGCTCATAAGCATATTTGATTCAAAACGGGCGTTTATCTTGTTCTGACGGTGCATATGCTGAACGACGGTCTGATCGTCGGTACATCCGCAGCTTCTTCCTGTACGCAGCTCGCCGTTCTCGTTGTGTACCCTGTTGCATATCTTTCCTGTGATTATGCGGTAAAGCCTGCGGAGAGCCTCAGCGCCCATCTGGAAATTAGGACGGTTGAAGCTGGTTATGGACGGATTGAAGCTGTAGCCTTCCTCGGACGCATCATAGCCGGTTATAGCTATATCGTCCGGCACACGTATGCCGTTTGCGTTGAACTCCTCAGCGAGAGATATAGCCATATAGTCGTTTCCGCAGACGATAGCCTCCGGACGCTCTATCTCTCCCCTGACCATTCTCTTTGCGAGATCTTTTGCAGCTTCACGCCAGAAGTCGCCGTAATAGCAGTAGCTTCTGTCGTAGTAAAGACCGTGCTTCTTCATTGAATTCTTGAAGCCTTTGAGACGTTCCTCTGACACGAACACCTTCTTAGGTCCTGTGAGGCAGTATATCTTATTGAAGCCGTGAACGTCTATGAGATGATCTGTTATCTGCTCGAAGGCAGCACAGTCGTCGATAGAAGTAGTCTCGAAGCTTCTGTGGTCAGCCTGATCCATGAGCATTACAGGCTTGCCGGAACGTAGAAGAAGATTGTCGATATAGGTCTTGACCTCCTCTGAGCAGTAGGTATTTCTGCCGTAGAGGAAGCCGTCAAATCTGTCTGAGAGTATGAGGTCGTAGATATTTTTCTCTATCTGTTTATGGGGAGTGTCCATAAAGAAATTGTGCAGGGGCGTAAGCATGACAACATCGCAGTTGCTCTTGAAAGCCTGAGATATTATTCCACGGAGTATCTCTTTCTGAAAGTCCACCTGACATTCAGTCATGATAACGCCGATGAGTATTCTTTTATTCACGATGCCCTCCTTTGTGTACTATTGTGTGATTGATTTAACAGATGAATGATATTATATAAGCAAAATAGTATTATCGTTTCCACGCAACTTTATTCTATATGAAGTATTGTATCATATCTCTATAGAAAATGCAATACACTTTTAAATTATATTGCACCCTTTTCAAAAAAATCTTCAAAAATTGATAGTATAATCAATTGTTTCAGAAGGCTGATTTGTGTATAATATAAACTGTAACGAGGTGGGATGCTCGTACATCAGTTTGTGTGTACAATTATTCACAGGACGCATAAATACATAACAGACAAGGTAAAAAGTGTTAGGCGCATTTTTTCCGTTACGTCTGATTCTCCGATCCTATACTCCCTTTGGGCAGGACTTTTCTTTAGGCAGAAAGGTCTTGCCCCCTTTTTTGCGGTAAGCGACCGCAGCGCAATTACGGGGACGCTTGCTTTGCTCGCTCACTTTAATTGTCGTCCTTACCTATCCCACGCCGGTGAATCAAAGGGGCGGATTATCGTAAAAACAAAGTTCGGGGTGCAGGGGACTGTGTTTGTATGATATGATTGTAAACAATTATAATTATCATTGACTTTGACAATATAATGTTGTATAATTATATTGATATATTTTGTCGTTTCATTCCGGTTTGCTGCATACCGTAAATGCAGCCTGTGAAAAGGAGTGTTTATGAGCATTTTTGATCTGTCAAAAAAACCTCCTGAACTAAGCCATGACTGGAAAGTCTTTCAGCAATTTGTAGGTAATATAGGCGCTTTTACATATGTTGCCAAAGATAAGACAGCTTACCTTGATGAGGCTGCCTGTCAGATGCTGGCTTGTTCCGGTACAAAGCTCAATGAGTTTGAATTTTTTGACCTGCTGGAGAAGATTTCAAAATCTCCGGTGGAGGGACAGAAACATATATATAAATTCAAAAATAACAATACCACTAAGTACATAAAAATGAATATCTACGAGAGCAGCGACGAATGGCTCGGATTCGTGCAGGACTTCTCACGGCAGCTTGCAAGCGACAGCTCTGCCGTAAACTTTATCGAGTACGATCCTGTTACAAAACTGCCGTCCTATCCTTCGTTCTCGCAGCATATAAAAAAGCTGCTGCCTGAGGTAAGAAACTGCTGTCTTGCTACTCTCTATATCAACGGCATTGAAAAGTTAGGCTCGTTCCTTACCGTTGACAGTACAAACAGCTGTATAGCATCAGTTGCGGAAGCTCTGAAAAGTTTTACCGGCGAAAATGTTATTATCGGCTCAAAGTCAAACTATGAGCTTTTAGCTTTCTTCCGTGACTGCGACAAGATGCAGATATACAACATCCTCAACAGTATGGACGAAGCTGTTCAGAACTGCGTTCTTACAGACGATTTCGGAGAGATAATAGATATATCCGACAAGAGCAAGCTGAGCCTTGCCATAGGCTGCTCATCTTATCCGGACGAAGCTTCTGACTTCAATATGCTGGTCAATTATTCGGAATTTGCACTCTATGAAGCAAGAACTGACCGCCGTCATGTTATCAACTGGTTCTCAGAGGAGGAGTATATCCGTGAGAAGGACTCCTACAAGAACGCACAGCTCCTGACAAAGATAGTCATGGAAAATCTGCTGATGTACTACGTTCAGCCTATCGTTGAGACTACTACCGGCGAGATAGTTGCGTATGAAGCACTTATGCGTACTGTCGGCGATGTTAAAATGGAGCCTAAGCAGGTGCTTTCCATAGCTGCAAGTCAGAACAACCTCTATTCAGTTGAAAAACTGACTTTCTTCAATACCATGCGCCTTCTGAGCGAGAATCAGCAGGTGTTCAATACTCGCAAGCTCTTTATAAACTCAATGTCAGGCTATCTCCTCACAGATGAGG
The DNA here is from genome assembly GCA_002348905.1 of Ruminococcus flavefaciens. Taxonomy (GTDB): domain Bacteria; phylum Bacillota; class Clostridia; order Oscillospirales; family Ruminococcaceae; genus Ruminococcus; species Ruminococcus flavefaciens_O. The sequence continues at coordinate 20,465 of DEBW01000082.1, forward strand.
ACTTCAACGAGCTTTACCTCACTTTCGGTGAGCTTCTTGAAAAAGCCGTTATCGAGATAGTCGAGGACAGTGATGCTACTCCGCAGGCTATCGAAACGCTGAGAAAGCGTCTTGCTCTTACACATTCACAGCTTGCTATAGACGATTACGGCACAGGCTACTCAAATACGTCAAATCTGCTGAAATACAAGCCGGACTATGTTAAGATAGACCGCTCTCTTATCGCTGACATTCATAACGATATGAAAAAACAGCAGCTTGTTACTCAGATAATCGAGTTCTGCCGTGACAATCAGCTTCAGTCTCTTGCTGAGGGAGTTGAGACTGCTCAGGAGATGAAAACAGTAATACGCCTCGGTGTAGACCTCATTCAGGGCTACTACACTTCAACTCCGAAGCCTCTTTTCCTTGACAGCATCTCAAAAGATGTCAAGGACGAGATAATAAAGACAAACCTTGAAACTCGTCCAAACGGCACTAAGAAAGTATATACCGCAAGAAACGATACTGAGATAGACCTTCTCAAACTCGCTCTTGAAAAGTACACTGATATACATATCTATCAGAGCAAACTGACTATAGTCGGCGATCCTGACAAGCAGGTGAAGATGAATATTTCCGTCATGGACAATCACAGCTGTGAACTTACTCTCAGAAACGTGAACATGGTCAGCGGAAACAGCAAACCGACTATATCTGTCGGTGAATATGCAAGACTTGTACTTGATATCTCAAAGACGAACAAACTCGGATACTCCGGCATTTATGTGCCTATGGGCTCGCAGATAGAGCTTACCGGAAAAGGCACGCTCACTATCGACTGCTACGCTTCTGAGGGTACAGGCATAGGCAACGACTACGACCACGGCTACGGTGATATTACCGTTGATATGCAGGGCACTCTCGAAATAATATGCAACAGCACTGAAACTGTCTGCATCGGCGGAGGCTACAACAATGACGAATCTGAGATAAAGCTCATGTCGGGCAAGATAAAGCTGTTCATGTACAGCCATAACGGTGTCGCTATCGGAAGCTATGACGGCGAATCCAACATCGAGCTTGGCGACGGATGCTCGCTGGATATGACTGTATCAGGCATAAAGGTCACAGGTATCGGAAGCTTCAAGGGTATTGCCACTGTTGCAAGCTCGGCTGATGTAAATATGCTCTGTACAGGCGCACAGGCTGTAGGTATCGGCGTTCTCGCAAACGGTGAGGGAAGCGTACTCGTCCGCAAGGGACGCATCAATATAAAAATGCGCTCGGCTAAACATTCGTGTATCGGCGCTATCGACGGCGATGTTAATGCTAAGATAATGAACTCGGAGATAATCATTGACTCTGAGGGAGACTTCGCTACAGGTATCGGCGATCCTAACGGAAGCGGAAATGTATTTATCATGGATTCTGCTGTTACTATGAATATGCTCTGCGGAAATCCGAATGATATATGCTCCGGAAGCGGAGATGTTCAGATACAGAACTCAACTATAAATTCCCTTGTAAATAACCGCAGGGTACAGCACGACAATAATTAAGAATGCGTGATGCATTACAGCTTGTCGAAAAAGTCATTT
>DEBW01000082.1:22074-24216 GCA_002348905.1 Ruminococcus flavefaciens
GTAGGGGCGAGTTCCGCTCGCCCACAAATTTCAGATTTGAATTAAGGTTTATTGACAGACTGGAATGCATAATGCATTAAATATAAAAAAGAAAGTAAGGTAAAACAAATATGAAACTTGGTATGGTTGGTCTGCCTAACGTAGGCAAAAGCACACTCTTTAACGCTCTCACAAATGCAGGTGCAGAGTCAGCAAACTATCCGTTCTGCACTATCGAGAAAAACGTTGGTATCGTTTCAGTTCCTGACGAGCGTCTCGATAAGCTTGCTGAGATGTACGAGCCTGATAAGTTCACACCGGCAACTCTCGAATTTGTGGACATCGCAGGTCTTGTAAAGGGCGCATCAAAGGGTGAAGGTCTTGGCAACAAGTTCCTTGCAGATATACGTGAGGTGGATGCTATAGTACACGTTGTACGCTGCTTCGAGGACGGAAACATAGTTCACGTTGACGGAAGCATAAATCCGGTTCGTGATATCGAGACTATCAACCTCGAACTTATCTTCTCCGATATCGAAATGATAGACAGACGTATCGACCGTGCCAAGAAAGCTGCAAAGGGCGATAAGAAGTACCTTGCAGAGATAGACTTCCTTGAAAGACTTAAAACTCACCTCGAAAACGGAAAGTCTGCAAGAGGTTTTGACTTCACTGACGAGGAGAGAGAGCTTATAAAGTCAACTCCGCTTCTCTCAGCAAAGCCGGTAATCTACGCTGCAAACCTCAGCGAGGACGACTTCGCAAACAATATCGAGAACAACGAGAACTACAAGCAGGTATGCGCTATAGCAGCAGAAGAACATTCAGCAGTACTTCCTATATGCGCTCAGACTGAGGCTGAGATAGCCGAAATGGACGAGGAGGACAAGCCGATGTTCCTCGCAGAGCTTGGACTTGAAGTATCCGGTCTTAACCGTATCATCAAGGAGGGATATTCACTTCTCGGACTTATCTCTTACCTCACAGCAGGCAAGCAGGAGGTACGTGCATGGACTATCAAGAAGGGCACAAAAGCTCCGCAGGCAGCCGGTAAGATACATACCGACTTCGAGAAAGGCTTCATAAGAGCCGAGGTCATTTCCTACGATGACCTTATGGAGTGCGGCTCAATGGCAGCAGCAAAGGAAAAAGGTCTTGTACGTCTTGAAGGTAAGGAATACGTTATGCAGGACGGCGATATCGTTCTGTTCAGATTCAACGTTTAAGTAAATTCATAATTCATAATGCATAATTCATAATTATTGTGTCCCTGTCGGGACGGATTATAATAAAAGGCTTGAATTGTCGTCATTGCCTATCCTACGCTGGCATACAAATTTGAAAGGTTAATGTGTGATATGACTTTTTTGCTTTTGGGTGGTTTTATACTTATTCTTGTATTAATCATTATTATAAAAGATTATCTATCCAATCCGTTTGAATATCCTCATGTTACAGTTAATTTTGATATATCAGGAAAACGTCAGCCTGTTTATGAGGATTATGTGGATGAATGGGTTAATGGATTAGCTGGTCGGCGTTATGGAATAAAAAATGAATTTGATAAAGTGCTGAATAAATGGGATTCTGATTGTAATTATTATCTTGGGCATTGCCTATTATGGAGATCTCACAAGGAAGAATTATATAAAACCATGAGAAATGAAGTGGTTCAATATGATTATAAAATGTTTGAATTTATATTTAGCCGTAATCAAACTCGTTATCGCCAACAAAATTATAAAAAGTACGCATATACTGTTCAGAATGTTGTTTATGTGCATAGACTTTCTTTGGAAGATTTGCTTGGTATAGGCGGTGAATTAGAAAGAATTAATTATGAAACCACTCGCAGAAAATGGGACACGAAGAATCAGCGAAGTCTTATGACTAAAAAATTGAAAGATAAGATTAAAAAGCGTGACCATTATACTTGTCAGATGTGTGGTAAATATATGCCTGATGAAGTTGGACTTCATATTGACCATATTATACCGATTAAAGAAGGTGGAAAGTCAGTTGAAAGCAATCTTCAGGTGTTATGTGACAAATGCAATTGCAGTAAAGGCAAAAAGCTTCTATAATGAGAGTTTTGCTATTTTGAATGAATAATATTTTTTCAATAAACAGAAATGGTGCGAAAGTAGGGGCGGATATCATCCG
>DEBW01000082.1:24317-27098 GCA_002348905.1 Ruminococcus flavefaciens
GTTCCTTCTTTCGGTAAATTGGCAATATAAAAATAATCTTATGACGGGTTATTTGCCGATATATCGCTATTATGACGGGTATGGCGAGTTTTCACTATTGTACGTGATAATTTTTTTGTTTTTATTATATTAATGCGATAAAGCGTATAAAAATATATAGTATATGTGCAACCCGTCATACCCGTCATAACCCGTCATCAAAGATTTGAAAAATTTTTTATTCCCTGTCACAAATCCTGTCACCGCATCGTTATAATATACAGGACGTCCGAAAGAGAGGTGGTCATCATGACGAATATGGAGTCCGAAAAGCTCCGGCGGCTATACGATATCTACGAGCAGCCGATGTACAGGATAGCTTATGCTGTGCTCAAAGACGAGAATACTGCCGAAGATGCCGTGTCTGAAGCTTTTTTGAGGATAATCAAACATATAAACCGTATAGATGAGCCTGATTCTCCAAGAACAAAGAAATATATAATAAAAATAATCCGCAGCACTTCTATTGAGCAGTACCGGAAGAAAAAGCATTTTTTCAACCGTGAAGCTCCTATTGACGAGGAAACTATGCAGCTGCCCGACAAAAACACCGATATCGAAAGAGAGGTCATAGGCAGACAGCCGTCAGAACTTCTCGAAGGTCTTACCGATGAGGAAAGAAACATCGTTGAGATACGCTGTATAAAGGGAAAAAGCTGGAAAGAAACTGCACAGGAACTGTCAATATCAGAGGCCGCTGCAAGAAAACGTTTTGAGCGTATACGAAAACGCCTTATCAAAAGCTCGAAAGGAGAGTGTGACGATGAAAAATACGAATCTTCCCTCAAAAAAGGAATGGGATAATATCATTGATGAAGCTTTTTCATCAAACGACGAGCACATATTCTCTGCCGGCTATGAGGTGAAGAAAGATGCGATGATGAGAGGTATCACAATGAAAAGAAAAGATGTTGACAAGAAGTCTCACGGTACTGACCGCCGCCTTGTACTTTCAGTTGCAGCCGCCGCAGCGCTCTTTGCAATAGTACCGGCAGGAATATTTATAGCAGACCACAAAGGAAACGGCACAACTGCTCCTATGACGAATATGAGCGATGCTGAGCAGGAAACTTCCATTAGCGAAGAAGAACAGCGTAAGTTAGAGGAAGAACAGTTAGAGGAAGAACAGCGCAAGATAGAGGAAGAAAATCGCAAGATACAGGAAGAAATAAGCCGTCAGCAGGAAGAACTCAAAAAGCTTGACAGGTCTGCTATCGAGCCGATGCAGCTTGAATTTACCTACGTCCCCGAAGGTCTTGTATACAATGAGGACGGACCTTACGGAGGCAAGTACCACAGCGAAACCGGCGGCGGTATGAGCAAAGAGCTGTACGTTGCCGAGGAAGATGCACAGTTCACGACATACAATTTCAGGTGGGATTCCGAAGAGTACGACCTTGACGGAAAGCACGTTATTATCAGGTACGCCTGCTCAAAAGATGAGATCAAGTATGATATCAATTACAGCCGATTTATATTCGTAAAGTTCAATAACACTCCGTATGTCGGAATACTCCATATCACTGACAATTACTCAGACGAGGAAGTACGCAAGGTATGCGAGGGAATGAGCCTTGTACCATGCGAAGAATATACGGCTTCCGTATGGGAAGACGAGATAGCCGACAGTTGGTATACAGAAACTTCTGATTCTGATAACGACGTAGCAGAATTGGTTGACTACGGCGGTTACTCTGTTGACAGATACGGAGCTGTTGTATTCGGTTTATGTGATGAACTTATGACAGACGCCAGAAGAATCGCAGGGGCACAGGCACTTTTCCAGAACGCCTGCGAGAACGAATGGAAATTCCGTGGCTGTCCATATGCCTTCGACAGCGAGACATATATCGAAAACGAGCAGGGCACACGATTTAACCTTATAACTGATCCGAATATTAAATCTATAGATGACATAAGAAGGGATTACCGCAGATTTTTCAGTGCAGAACGTCCGGACAGCTTGAACGATATTTATATGGAAAAAGACGGAAAGGTTTACGGTAATATTTACGCCGGTCAGAGAGGTGCAAATATATCCTATCGTATGTCTGAGATAATAAGTCTTGACAGTAAAACTGAAAACACAATGTATTTCACCGTCCGCAATTACTACAACGATGGAACGGGTGGAGAAAATACAACAGTAGACGACGTTTTCTCTATAAGAAAAGAAGAGGGCGATCGCTGGCACGTAGAGACTTTTAATCTGCCATATTAATTTTATGGACGATGTTTTGTAATCAAAACAGATTTATTGATATAATGAAAAAAGGGCGGAAATTCCGCCCTTTTAATTTACTGGAAAACGATAAATATAAAACTGCAAATTATCTTTCGCATCTCGACAACATCGTAAGCATTTATGATATTATCGTCGTTGAGGTCGCAGGCTTTAGTGCCTTCAACTTTTCCGAGTACGTGATTTGCACAGAATACGAGGTCTGCAATTGATACACGACCGTCAAGGTTGGTATCTCCACGCATATATACTACAGCTTTTGTCGTAGTAGTGGTAGTTGTTGCTTTTGTAGTAGTGATCGTAGCCTTAGTAGTTGTGGTGGTTGTGGTAGCCTTTGTAGTAGTCGTTGTAGGTTTTGTAGTCGTGGTCGTAGTAGCTTTGGTAGTGGTTGTAGTAGGTTTTGTTGTGGTGGTAGTGGTAGCCTTTGTAGTGGTTGTAGTAGGTCTTGTAGTTGTGGTAGTGGTAGCCTTAGTAGTGGTCGTAGTAGGTCTTGTAGTTGT
>DEBW01000082.1:27211-36846 GCA_002348905.1 Ruminococcus flavefaciens
GTTGTGGTAGTGGTAGCCTTTGTGGTAGTCGTAGTAGGTCTTGTTGTGGTAGTAGTTGTAGCCTTAGTAGTGGTTGTAGTAGGTTTTGTTGTGGTAGTAGTGGCAGCCTTGGTAGTGGTCGTAGTAGGTCTTGCAGTTGTAGTCGTGGTAGTAGTTGTCGTTGTTGTAGAAGTGGTCGTTGATGTAGTTGAAGTGGTTACTATCGGCTTTTTAGGATCAAAGTTTGTCTTGGAGATGACAGGGTAGGTGAGATGTGCGAGTTTATAATCTGCAACCTCTGTATGCTTCTCAAAAAAGCTGTTCGAGCCTTTCATGAAGAAGTCATATATTGTTTCGTAGCCGTAGCTTCCGTCATAGTCATCCCATGTTACGTCAACGCCGTACCAGTTGCCGTCCTCCATTTGTACGTAGTTCCACATATGAGCTGAATTTTCAGTTTCGTCATAGTTTCCGAATATACATACGCATGGTATCTGTAGCTTGTCGCAGATTATCTTGAAAGCCTTTGAGTATCCCTCGCAGACTGCTCCCGGCTCAACAAGACCGCCTATACATGAGTGTGCGAAGTCGGCATTTATATCGTAATATGTAAATTTTGATATGGTATCATGTATAGACTTTAACTGTTCGTAACGTGTAGAGCCTTGTACCTCGAAGTTATCAACAGCCTCTGCAAGCTTTTCCTTGTACTCCATAACGCCGTCCATATCGCCGAAAGCGTCATAGTATCCTACAGAGAAATACAGCTTGTCTATGGTATAGGTGTACTTCCTTGAAAGCCGGTCGTAGGTTGATGCTACATTTTGTACTGATACTGTTATCTTTGAATTGTCTATCCAGAAGAGTTCAGGTATGTCGAAATCTGCGCTGTCAATACCGCTCTTGCAAGCGCCGAATACCGAGCTGTAGTAAGGTTCGTCGCTGAGGTTGAGATTCCTTGATGTGGTGGTGATTACTATCGGTTCAGGCAGTGTTACGCTGAATTCCTCGGTTGAAGGATTAATCAGCTCCATAAAAGCCATGTATACCGCAGCATTGTTTTCGTCAAGGTAGTAGCCGAGATTGTAAGCGCCGTCCCTGTAATTTGCGTTTATCGTTGGTCTGTCAGTGAGCTGTAAAGTCTGTCCATTGCAGTCAGCGAGCGATAGTGCTTCACCGGTGTACTCAGTAATAAAATCCTCCGTAAAAAGCTCTTCAGCCGCAGAATCCAGCGGTGCGGCAGAAATGAGAAGCGCCGCTGAAGTGAAAAGAGAGAATGCTTTTGTAAACATCTTTTTCATTTTCAAAACCTCCATACTAATTATCTTCCCAATTCCAAATAAACCTTTTTCACCTTTTCCCTACAGGTGAATATATCTAAGTACATTATACCAATATATACGATATATGTCAAGAGGTTGATAAAAATTGGTTAAATATCGCTAATACTTGTCCGCCGTTCGTGTACACATAGCTATCGTATATAGACATATTCCATGCGGAATATGCTGAAACCGCCAAAAAATTGCGAAATACTGCCATATTATTTGTTATGTTGACACTTGAAAAAGATTTGGCGGTGTGGTATACTGTTAAAAGACAGTCAATCACTCTGACTGCCATATTATGTAAACTTATGATAACTGAAAGGTGAGATACCGGAAATGAATTTATCAGAAATGAACAAGGAGCAGCTTATCAGCTTCAAAAATGAGACAGAAGCTCTCTACAACGGCTTCAAGGCTCAGAGCCTCAGCCTCAACATGGCAAGAGGAAACCCCTGCAAGGAGCAGCTTGAACTCAGCGTTGCTATGCTCGATGTTTTCGATGACGGAGACTTCGTAAGCGAGAATGGCATTGACGTAAGAAACTATGGTATGCTTGACGGTATTCCGGAGGCTAAGAAGCTCTTCTCTGATATGCTCGGCGTAAACGATGATGAAGTTATCATTTTCGGAAACTCCAGCCTTAATTCTATGTACTGGACTGTTCAGATAGCTTTCAATAAGGGCATCCTCGGCAATACACCGTGGTCTAAGCTCGATAAGGTGAAGTTCCTCTGCCCTGTACCTGGCTACGACAGACACTTCAAGGTAACTGAATTCTTCGGCGTAGAAATGATAAATATACCTATGACTGCTACAGGCCCTGATATGGATATGGTCGAGAAGCTCGTATCTGAGGATGAGGAAATAAAGGGTATATGGTGCGTACCTCAGTACTCCAACCCTGACGGCATTTCCTACAGCGATGAGACTGTACGCCGTTTCGCTAACCTCAAGCCTGCTGCTAAGGACTTCCGTATTTTCTGGGATAATGCTTACTGCATCCACCACCTCGTAGACGATCCTCAGCCTATCCTCAATATCCTTGATGAAGCTAAGAAGGTCGGCAACGAGAATATCGTTTATATGTTCGGTTCAACTTCAAAGGTAACTTTCCCTGGTGCAGGCGTTGCTGTTATGGGCGCAAGCAAGGAGAATGTTGAAGAACTCAAGAAGTTCCTCGGAATCAGCATCATCAGCTACGATAAGATGAATCAGCTCCGTCATGTAAAGTTCTTCGGTACTTTCGAGAATATGCTTGAGCATATGAAGAAGCACAAGGCTATCATTGCTCCTAAGTTTGAGCTTGTCTGTGATGTACTCAAGAAGGAGATAGCTCCTCTCGGTATCGGTACATGGACTGAGCCAAAGGGCGGTTACTTCGTATCATTCAACGCTCTCAACGGCTGTGCAAAGAGAATAGTTAAGCTCTGTGCAGAGGCTGGCGTTACACTTACCGGTGCAGGCGCTACATTCCCATACGGCGTTGATCCTGACGACAGAAACATCCGTATAGCTCCTACATATCCTTCAATTGAAGACCTCGCAAAGGCTATGGAGCTTTTCACTATCAGCGTAAAGCTTGCAAGTGCTGAGAAGCTTCTCCGTGAAATGAAATAAGCCGGTAAGCGACCGGCAGCGCAGTTACGGGGACGCTTGTAAACTCGCTTACCTGAATTGTCGTCCTTACCTATCCCACGCCGGCATATAAATGTGTCGATCATCGTGAAAACATGAAGCGAGGATGGATAAAATTTGCCTTATATGGTTGTGTAAAACTACAAAGGAAAGTTAAATATAAAAAATATATATTCACGCCTTGACTTTTTCGTTAAGGCGTGTTATAATTTATAAATGTAATGTATATTGGCACTACTGTCTAAAGGAACTGATGGGCTGCACGATAATACAAGAATTTTTTGAAAGAGGTGAAAATCGTGAAAGAGGGAATCCATCCAACAATGTACAAGACAACTATCACTTGCCACTGCGGTAACGTAATGGAAGTTATGTCTACTAAGGAGAACATCAAGGTTGAAATCTGCTCAAAGTGCCATCCGTTCTATACCGGAAAGCAGAAGCTTGTTGATACAGGCGGACGTGTTGACAGATTCAAGAAGCGTTTCAATCTCGACAAGTAATCTTTATAAGCCCCTCAGACGAGGGGCTTTTTACTACTCTGAAAGGTAATATATGAACTATTTTACTGTATCAAAGCCTGCCGAGGCTTCATTCATAGAAAAAAAGTCCGAATTTATCGGATATATCGCTCCTGTAAAGACCGGAGACGAAGCCGTTGAGTTCATTAATAAAATAAAGTCGATGCACAGAAAGGCTAAGCATAACGTCTATGCCTATATCGTCCGTCAGGACAATATCTCCCGATATTCCGATGACGGCGAACCGCAGGGTACTGCCGGAGTGCCTGTGCTCGATGTTTTGCAGAAACGTGGTCTTACTGATGTGTGCGTTGTTGTTACCCGCTATTTCGGAGGTATACTCCTCGGCGGAGGCGGACTTGTCCGTGCGTACTCTCATGCCGCTTCTCTCGCCTGCGATGCTGCTCACATAATGGATATGCGCCTCTGCCATAGGCTTATTATCACCACTGACTACAATATGTATGGCAAAATAAGCTATATACTGCCGAATTTCGACACTATCACCGTCAATTCTGATTTTGGCAGCGATGTGACACTTGAAATACTCGTTCTTTCTGAAAAACTCGACGCTCTCAGAAAAGAGATAACCGAGGTTACTAACGGTTCAGCAAAATTGCAGGATTCCGGTGAACTTTTCGAGGATTTTTCGTCAGTTTTGGGAAAATAAAAGTATTTCGCAGAATTTTCATAAAAAAATAAAGGGATTTCCTTATTTCCAGAGTATAAGTATTATAGATGCGCTCATAGTGGCTAATGATAGGAGGGATAGTTATGACAGTAAGAGAACAATACGAAATAACCGAGCTTGGTATACTCAGCAGCTACGCCTGCACAAGCGTCAACGAGAAAATGACTCAGCGTGAAAAGTATGAGGAAAAATGCCCGTACAGAACTGATTTTCAGCGTGACCGTGACCGTATACTCCACTGTAACTCCTTCCGCAGACTTAAACGTAAAACTCAGGTGTTCCTCTCTCCGGTAGGCGACCACTACCGAACAAGACTTACCCACACCCTTGAGGTGTCTCAGATAGCACGTACTATCGCAAGAGGTATGCGCCTGAATGAAGACCTCACCGAAGCTATCGCTTTAGGGCATGACCTCGGACATTCGCCATTTGGTCACTGCGGTGAAAAAGTCCTCAATGAGATTTGTCCGCACGGCTTCAAGCACTACGAGCAGAGCTTACGTGTGGCTGAGTATATTGAGAAAAAAGGTGAGGGACTTAACCTGACTTACGCCGTCAGAAACGGAATAGTCTGCCATACGAATATGGTCGCTGACACAAAAGAGGGCAATATCGTCCGTCTGGCTGATACTATCGCCTACATCAACCACGATATCGAGGACTCGATACGTGCTGGCATACTCAGCAATAGCGACCTGCCGTCAGAATGTGTACGCATACTCGGCGATACAAAAACCAAGCGCATCACTACTCTCATAGCCTCGGTCATAGACCACGGAGCTTATGAGATCGACTTTTCACCTAAGATACGCAAGGCTCATGACGACCTGAAAAAATTCATGTTCGACAGAGTTTATACAAATCCTGCGGCAAAAGTCGAAGAGGGTAAGGCTGAACTTCTCATACGCAAGCTTTACGACTACTTTATCAGCGATATAAAGAAACTGCCCGGTGAATACCAGCAGATAGCTAAAAAATACGATGCAGACCGTGCAGTCTGCGACTACATCTCAGGTATGAGCGACGGTTACGCCGTTGACCTGTACACTGAGCTGTTTGTACCGAAATTCTGGAAGTGACGATATGGCTCGAAACGACGAATTTCTCTATATACTCCGAAATGCAAACCCTATCGAGACGGTCATGGGCTCTTATGTGAACCTTATCCGGCGTGGCAGAAATTATATCTGCTCATGCCCGTTCCATTCCGAGCGTACTCCGTCATGTACCGTTTTTACCGATACCCAGAGCTTTTATTGCTTTGGATGCGGTGCAGGCGGTGATGTGATATCCTTTGTGATGAAAGCCGAAAACCTCGACTTCATGGAGGCTGTAAAGCTTCTTGCCGAGAGGAGCGGTCTTGAAGTGCCAGATAATAACAGGCGTGACAACCGTTCAGCTCAGCGCAAGACACGTATCTATGAGATGAACCGTCTTGCTGCTAAATTCTTTTATCACAATCTCGTCAAGGGCGATAATAAAGCCGGTCTGCAATACTTCCTCAACCGCCGGCTCACTCCTCAGACCATTAAAAAGTATGGCTTGGGATTCGCTTCTGATTCCTACCACGAGCTTACGTCAATGCTCCGCTCCAACGGGTATACCGACGAGGAGATAGTTGATGCGTGGCTCGGCGGAAAGTCTGAGCGTACAGGCAAGACCTACGACCTTTTCCGCAACAGGGTAATGTTCCCGATATTTGACCTGCGAGGCAATATCATCGGTTTCGGCGGACGAGTTCTTGACGATTCCAAGCCAAAGTACCTGAATACCGGCAAAACTCCGGTATTCGACAAGGGAAGCAACCTCTTCTCGATGAACTTCGCCAAAAATTCAGACTCCAAACGCCTTATCCTCTGCGAGGGTTATATGGACGTTATCGCCGTGAATCAGGCTGGCTTTGAGAATGTTGTGGCTACGCTTGGTACTGCGATAACTCCCGATCAGGCAAGACTTATCAGTCATTACTGCGATGAAGTAGTGGTGTCCTATGACAGCGACGGCGCTGGCAGAGCGGCTACTCAGAAAGCGATAAAACACTTCTCTGACGTTGGTCTGCGGACTAAGATACTCCGCATGGAAGGCGCTAAAGATCCTGATGAATACATAAAAAAATTCGGAGCACCAAGATTCCGCAACCTCATCGAAGGTTCGGACGACGCTAACAATTTCATGCTCGACCGGTGCGAAGAAGGCATCGACACAGGCACAGAAGCCGGAAAGGTCGAGCTGCTCAAACGTGTTTCCAACGTTCTTGCGGAGATAGAGTCTCCTCTTGAACGTGAGGTATATATTTCCCGTACAGCCCAGAAATGCGACATTTCTCCGGAAATACTGAAAAGTCATATCAATGACATCATACGGAAGAAAAAGAACAGTAAAAAAATGGAGGAATGGAAAAGCATAAAGGCTAAAACTGCCTACGTCAGGGACGATATCAACCCTGATGCGGTTAAATACAAAAAGGAAGCAAAGGCGGAGGAGGCTATAATAAGCCGTCTTCTCCTGAGACCTGACGACTGCGAAATGATCGAAGCTGAAGCTCCGGCAGATATCTTCGTGACGGAGTTCAACAGGCGGGTGTACACTGCCGTTCTTTCAGCTATAAAGAACAGCGATAAATTTACGCTCTCGCTTCTCAATGATGAATTTACACCGCAGGAAATGGGAAAAATAAGCGGTATATCCGCTGAGAACAGAGAATTTTCAGTGACGGATCAGGCTTTGAAAGACTGCGCCGATGTACTGAAAAAACATAAAAACAGCATTTCAGCCGATCAGGGAGGCGATATTTCCGAAGATCAGCTGAGAGCACTTTTTGATTCAAAGAGGAAGTAGAAGCTCTCTTTGAAGAGACAAAACAAAACGAAAGCTTCTGAGGTATTGGAAAGTACAGGAGGATAAAATATGGATTCTAAGAAGAATACTATCGACTCTCTTATTGAGCAGGGACAGGCTAACGGCAGACTTACTACAAAAGAGATCACTGACGCTCTTGAAGAGCTTGATTTTGACGTAGATCAGATCAATACCTTCTATGACCGCTGTGAAGCCCTTAATATCGAGATCGTTGAAGACCTCAACATTGATGCTGACCTTAAAATAGGTCTTGATTCATCTATCACAGACGACCTCGAAATGGCTCTTTCAACTGAGGGTATCGCTATCGACGATCCGGTAAAGATCTACCTTAAAGAAATAGGCAGAGTTCCGCTTCTTACCACAGAAGAAGAAATAGAGCTTGCCCAGCGTATGGCTAAGGGCGACAGATACGCTAAGAAGCGCCTTTCTGAGGCTAACCTCCGACTCGTTGTAAGTATTGCAAAGAAGTATGTCGGCAGAGGTATGCAGTTCCTCGACCTCATACAGGAGGGTAACTTAGGTCTTATCAAGGCTGTTGAGAAGTTCGATTACACAAAGGGCTTCAAGTTCTCCACATACGCTACATGGTGGATACGTCAGGCTATCACAAGAGCTATCGCAGATCAGGCAAGAACTATACGTATCCCTGTTCATATGGTTGAAACTATCACAAAGGTAAAGAAGGTATCAAGCCAGCTTCTCCACGAGAACGGTCACGATCCAAGTCCGGAGGAGATAGCTGATAAGCTCAGTATGCCGGTAGATAAGGTTCGTGAGATCATGCGTGTGGCTCAGGATCCTGTATCTCTTGAAACTCCTATCGGTGAGGAGGAGGACAGCCACCTCGGCGACTTCATCCCTGATGATGATGCTCCTGCACCGGCTGAGTCAGCTTCACATACTCTCCTCAGAGAGCAGCTTGACGAGGTTCTTTCAACTCTTACAGAGCGTGAGGCAAACGTGCTCAGACTTCGTTTCGGTCTTGAAGACGGCAAGGCTCGCACACTTGAAGAGGTAGGTCAGCGCTTTGACGTTACCCGTGAGCGTATACGTCAGATAGAGGCAAAGGCTCTCAGAAAGCTCCGCCACCCAAGCAGAAGCAAGAAGATAAGAGACTTCCTTGAATAATAAAAAATTATGGACGGCATTTGCCGTCCTTTTTGTTTATTGTCACTTTTTGTGGAGACGTTAGTCGTTCTTTTGTTCGCAATAAAAAAGCTGCCGGAATGATCCAGCAGCTTAATTTTATATCAATTATTCAAAGTTCTTTGAAAACTCATCGTGGAGAGCCTTTTCGAGCACCTCAGCCTCAGCAAGAGTTGGCTGCTTAGCTGTGAGGTAAGTCTTTATCTTAGGCTCAGTACCGGAAGGACGTACAATAACCTTTGAACCGCCTTCGAGGAAGAATGCGAGTACGTTAGACTTAGGAAGAGTGATCTCAGTCTCATTGCCTGTAACAAGATCCTTAGAAACGCTTACCTTGTAGTCGTCGAACTTAACAACCTTGAGACCAGCGATCTCTGTAGGAGGAGTATTTCTCATATCAGTCATGATCTGCTCCATCTTCTTCATACCGCTCTCACCCTCGAAAGTGAAGCTGTAGAGAGTCTGATAGAACATACCGTACTTCTTGTACATATTCTCACGAGCCTGAAGGAGAGTGATACCCTTTGTGCGGTAGTAAGCAGCCATTTCGCAGATGAGCATTGATGCAACAACAGCATCCTTGTCTCTTACGTATGTACCTGCAAGATAGCCGTAGCTTTCCTCGAAGCCGAAGATGTATCTGTCTTCCTCGCCCTTTTCCTCAAGGAAACCGATCTGTTCGCCGATAAACTTGAAGCCTGTGAGAACGTCGATGAGTTCAACACCGTAGTTCTTTGCGATCGCAGCAGCGATCTTTGTTGTAACGATAGTCTTTACTGCTATCGGATTCTTCGGCATTGTACCGAGCTTTGTTCTTTCTTCGCATATATATTCGAGAAGCATTGCGCCGACTTCGTTTCCTGAGAAGAGAACTACGTCGTCACCTGATGATACTGCGATACCAACACGGTCAGCATCAGGGTCTGTTGCGAGAAGAAGGTCAGGCTTTACTTCCTTTGAAAGCTTAAGACCGAGTTCAAGAGCTTCTCTGATCTCCGGGTTCGGGTAAGGGCATGTTGTGAAGTTTCCGTCAGGATTTTCCTGTTCAGGAACAACTGTAACGTCCTTTACGCCTATTCTGTCAAGAATAGTTCTTACCGGCTTGTTGCCTGTACCGTTGAGCGGTGTGTAAACTACCTTGAGTCCGCTGTCCTTTACGAGGTCAGTGTGAATTCCCTGTGCAAGAACGTTCTTGTAGTAATCTTCGATAACTTCGTCGCCGATGTAGCTTATCATGCCGTTAGCAAGTCCTTCTTCGAATGAGATGTATTTAGGACCTTCGAACATGTCAACGCTGTTTATCTTGTTTATAACGATGTTTGCCACGTCAAGTGTGATCTGGCATCCGTCTGCGCCGTAAGCCTTGTATCCGTTGTACTTTGCAGGGTTGTGGCTGGCAGTTACCATGATACCAGCACTGCATCCGAGAGCACGTACTGCAAATGAAAGGCATGGTGTCGGCATAAGTTCCTT
>DEBW01000082.1:36897-37662 GCA_002348905.1 Ruminococcus flavefaciens
TGCAAAAACGTCAGACTTGATTCGGCTGTCATATGAGATGGCAACGCTTCCGTTTTTGTATGAGCCGTTTACATAATCAGCAAGTCCCTGTGTTGCACGGCGTACGGTGTAGATGTTCATGCGGTATGTACCTGCACCGATCGTACCTCTGAGTCCGCCCGTTCCGAATTCAAGGTTTCTGTAGAATCTGTCTTTTATGGCATCAGAGTCATCCTTTATTGAAGCAAGTTCTTCTATGAGATCCTTATCTTCAGTGGCTTTCTGAGTCCATAGTGTGTATAACTGCATCTCATCCATATCAATTACTCCTCTGATAAGTCGTTTATATTTTTAGTCATTATTAATTATAGCATACAACTGTGAAATTTTAAAGATAATTAAGGGATTTTTCACACACATAGCGTGTGCAAATTTACTGTGAAAGTTGATGGTGATTTGTTGATGATGCACAATTATTATGTTTCTTTGATTTTTACCTCACAAAATCATTAAAAAATGCCGTAAAACATGGTATAATAACGTAAGTAAAAAAAGAAACATGGTATCTGAAACAGCAATATTCAGCCTGAAAGGAATAAGTTGTATGAAATTTGACGGAATAATATTTGATCTTGACGGGACAATGTGGAATTCTACTGAAGGTGTATGTGCAACATGGAACCAGGTGCTGGAAAGTTACCCGGAAATAACTTACCGTATAACACCCGAAAAGCTCTATGCAACAATGGGCCTTCCGATGGATGAGATAGGCCGCAGACTTTTTCC
>DEBW01000005.1:0-262 GCA_002348905.1 Ruminococcus flavefaciens
CCTTTCCGGAGGAGCTGACAGTGTCTGCCTGCTGCTTGCGTTAAATGAGCTTCGGGACGAACTCGGAATAAAGGTATCCGCCCTTCACGTAAACCACTGCCTGCGCGGCGAGGAAAGCGACCGGGACGAGGCGTTCTGCCGTGATCTCTGTGAAAGGCTTTCCGTACCGTTTGTCTGCGGAAGATTTGACGTAAACGCAGAAGCTGAAAAGTTGAAAATGTCAACGGAACTGGCAGCCCGCGAGATACGCTACCGCTTCTTT
>DEBW01000005.1:296-524 GCA_002348905.1 Ruminococcus flavefaciens
ACAGACACACGGAAAAAAGCTCGCAACGGCACACAATGCCAACGACAATGCTGAAACGGTGATATTCAACCTCACCCGAGGCACCGGAACAAAAGGCATCGCCGGTATTCCGCCCGTCAGGGACAACATCATCAGACCTCTGCTCGGAGTCACCAGAAACGAGATAGAATCATTCCTCGCGGAACGCGGTCAGGACTTCGTGACCGACTCAACCAATCTTTCCGACGA
>DEBW01000005.1:547-7105 GCA_002348905.1 Ruminococcus flavefaciens
GACGACTACACAAGAAACACCATAAGGCACAACGTTATTCCGGTCCTCGAAAAGATCAATCCTGCACTTTTCAGAACTATACTATCCGACTCGGAAAATTTTCGTACCGACAATAACTTCATTGAACTCGAAGCCGGAAAAGCATATGAATCCGGTTTATCAGGAAAAGATACCATATGCGGGCTTGACAGACTTCATCCTGCGGTACGCAGACGCTGTACAGCGCGTTTCCTTTCGGAAAACGGGATAGAAGTAAACAGCAGACGAATAGCCGATCTGGAAAAAGCAGTGCTCTGCGGCGGCAAGATCAACCTTAAGGGAGATATTTACGCTGAGGCACATGACGGATGCCTGCGGCTGGTCACCATACCGAAGGCAAAGGAAAAAACCGGACATATATGCATAAAGGCAGCAGAAGGCGAAAACAGATTCCTTACGAAGACCGTTATTCTGACGCTTGCGGACCGCGGGCAGTACGAAGGCTGTACTCTTCCTCCGGATACTGTAATGATCGACGCCGGATGCATAAAGGGTGATATCGTCCTCAGAAACAGACTTCCGGGTGACAGAATAAAGCTTGAAAACAGGAACTTTACCTCATCGGTCAAAAAACTTCTGAATGCCTGCACTGAAGCTTCGGAACGCGACAGTCTCTGCATTGCCGCTGACGAAACCGGAATAATCTTCATCGAAAAAGCCGGCACAGCTGACAGAGTTAAAATTACTAATAGTACAAAAAAAATACTGCTAATAAGGGTTGTTTGTGAAGAAACCATGAAATTATAAAGG
The DNA here is from genome assembly GCA_002348905.1 of Ruminococcus flavefaciens. Classification (GTDB taxonomy): domain Bacteria; phylum Bacillota; class Clostridia; order Oscillospirales; family Ruminococcaceae; genus Ruminococcus; species Ruminococcus flavefaciens_O. The sequence goes on from DEBW01000005.1 coordinate 1,337, forward strand.
GTTTCCCTTTTATACTTGACTTTATATCGTTTTCAAGTTAAAATATTCTTATTGATGTAAAAATACAAAAGACAGGAGTGATGTCATTGACACCTAGAAAGAACAAGGGACTGCTGACCTATATTGCGATAGCAGCAGTAATAATAATAGTTCTCGGAGTACTCATACCTAATCTTGAACCTGCAGGTCAGGGAAAGAAATATTCCGAAATAATGCACGAGTTTGATGAGTACAATGTTTCTGAGTATACACTTAATCTCAAGACCGGAGAACTTGAATACTATCTCGAAGGTTCTTCCGACAAGAACACATATATAGTCCCGAACGTAAATCTTTTTATTAACGATACAGATTCTGAAATAGCCGACTACAGAGCCGGTTACAGGGAAAAACACAACGGTGAGGAAGTCAAGGTAGACTACATCAGGGGTTCGGACAACTCCTGGATCATAACAGTCATCCCGACGATACTCCTTCTTATAATGGGAGTCGCACTTTTCTTCTTTATGATCCGTCAGGCCGGCGGCGGCGGAAAATACGCTAACTTCGGCAAGGCAAACATCAGACCTTCAAACGGCAAAAAGACAACATTCGACGACGTTGCAGGTGCTGATGAAGAAAAGGAAGAACTTAAGGAGATCGTTGACTTCCTTAAGAATACAAAGAAATATGACGAAATAGGCGCAAGAGTTCCTAAGGGTGTTCTCCTTCTGGGCCCTCCTGGTACAGGTAAGACACTTCTTGCAAGAGCTGTTGCCGGCGAAGCAGGTGTTCCTTTCTTCTCTATCTCAGGTTCAGACTTCGTTGAAATGTTCGTCGGTGTCGGTGCTTCACGAGTACGTGACCTTTTCGAACAGGCGAAGAAGAACAGCCCGTCAATCGTATTCATCGACGAAATTGATGCTGTAGGACGTCACAGAGGCGCAGGTCTCGGCGGCGGACACGACGAGCGTGAGCAGACTCTTAACCAGCTCCTCGTTGAAATGGACGGTTTTACCGGAAATGAGAACGTTATCGTTATCGCAGCCACAAACCGCCGTGATATACTCGATCCTGCTCTTCTCCGTCCGGGCAGATTCGACAGACAGATAGTTGTCGGATATCCTGACGTAAAGGGACGTGAGGACATACTCAAAGTTCACGCTAAAAACAAGCCTTTAGCTCCTGACGTTGACCTCAAGCTCATTGCTCAAACAACACAGGGCTTCACAGGTGCAGACCTCGAAAACCTCCTTAATGAAGCAGCTCTCCTCGCTGCAAGAAACGGCAAGATGTCCGTATCAGCAAAGGATATCGAGGAAGCTACAATGAAGGTCATCGCAGGTCCTGAGAAGAAATCCCGTATCGTTACCGAAAGAGACAAGAAAGTTACCGCCTACCACGAAGCTGGTCACGCTGTTGCAGCTTACAACCTGCCTACACAGGATAAGGTACATCAGGTAACTATCATACAGCGTGGTATGGCTGCCGGTCTTACAGTCACAAGACCTGATACCGACGACCAGCACGTTTCACGGAATCAGATGCGTGAGAGCATAATCATGCTCCTCGGCGGCAGAGTTGCAGAGGAAATATTCCTTGATGATATATGCACAGGCGCTTCAAATGATATCGAACGTGCTACATCTACCGCAAGAAAAATGGTAACAAAGTACGGTTTCTCCAGTAAAATAGGTACTGTAGTCTACGGCTCTGAGAGCGAAGAGGTGTTCCTCGGCAAGGACTACGGTCACACCAAGAACTACAGCGAAGCCGTTGCTGCTCAGATAGACGAGGAAGTAAAGTCTATCATAGAAAAGGCTTACAGTGATTGCTCTGCTATTATCAGAGCTAACAGCGATAAAATGCATCTCCTTGCAAAATATCTCCTTAAATTCGAGAAGATAAACGCTGATGACTTTGAAAAGCTCATGAAGGGCGAGATCGACGACGCTTACATCGAAAGCCACTCTCCTTTCGACAGCAAGCCTGAACCTGAGAAAAAAGCAGAAGAAACTGAATAATAAAAAGTCCCACAGTTCATGCTGTGGGATTTTTGTTTGTCGAAAAAGTCATTATAATAATCTGTAAGACTAAAAATTACATCTTGTTCGATTTTTCTCATTTTCTTCTACTTCACCGTAATCACCATATGCTGTCAGTGCATCACGTAAATCGTCGATGAAGCCTTCTTCTTCAGAGTATGGAAAAACAATATCCTTACTCATATAGTTTTCAGGAATATTCCATATAACATCGTTACCATTTTCAAAGCTTTCTCTGAATTGTACGATGTATTTTTTTCCGTGCCATAAAAAAATGAAAACATTTTCTTCATAGTAATCTCTGAGCGGATAAAGCCTTAAAAGATAAATTTTTCTTTCTTTATCTACCGTCCACTCTTGTGGGGGTCTCATTTCGACCTCTCTTAAAAACTGTCCCAAGCCATAAAGTGGATAAGTTATACCCCAGGAATTAAATTCTTCCTGCTGTTCCTTTGTCAGTTCTTCATTAATAAATGCCATTAAAAATCCCTGCCTTATCATTAATTTATTATGAATATATCTTATGTCAAAAACATTATAACACAGCATCTATGAGCTGTCAATTCACTATATCAGATTTTGAAAATGATTTACAGTGAAAAATGCAAATCCTTGTTGACGAAACACTTTTTTTATGTTAAAATAGTATATGTATAATACTAACACAAGGGAGGATCAGATAATGTCTAAAAATGATATAGACTATATATGGACAGACAAGAAAAGGACTCTTTTCGGTCTCCCGTGGTCATTTACACGCTACTATCTTACCGAAACAAAGTTTATCACCCAGATAGGCTTTTTCAACATCAAAGAGGACGAGATCGACCTCTACAAGATAATTGACAAAAGCGTGAGCCGTCCGTTCTTTCAGAGGATGTTCGACTGCGGTACGATAACTATACACAGCAAAGACGCTGATACTCCGACAAAGATAGTAAAATGCGTCAAAAAGCCTCGTCAGGTCTCGAACCTCATCGACAAATACCTCAACCGTATGCGTGACAGATACGGCATACGTGGCAGGGACATGGTAGGCATCATGCACGGCGATTATCAGGATCATGATGACATTGACGACGATTACGATAATAATTGATTCCGGAGTGTAGAAAAATGATTTCCTTTATTACTGAAACTGTCTCGACATGGGATAAGCTCCAGGCCGAGAAAAGACCAATATTTATATACGGCATGGGTGACGGTGCGCTGAAAATAATGTCCGTATTCAAACAGAAAGGCATTGTACTCTCAGGCATTTTCGCAAGTGACGGCTTTGTAAGAGGTCATTCCTTTGAAGGCTACCGTGTACATAAACTCTCTGATATCGAAGAAATGGTCGATGACTTTGTTGTGGTACTCGCCTTTGCTGCCGGCTATCAGGAAATAGTTGACAAGATACACGAAATAGCCGCAAAGCACACTCTCTTAGTGCCGGACGTTCCTGTTACCGGCGGCGGACTCTTTACTTATGAGTACTGTCAGGAGAACGCTGAAAAGCTCAGAAAGGTCTACGACAGCCTTGCTGACGACTATTCACGCAAAGTGTACGCAAACATCATCAACTTCAAGATAAGCGGAAATATCGACTATCTCGATACCGTGACAACTCCGAAGTCGGAGATATACAAGAATATCATCAAGCCGCACATGAACGAGACTTACGTTGACCTCGGCGCTTACAACGGTGATACTATCCGTGAACTCCTCGAATACACAAACGGCAGATATTCTTCTATATACGCCCTCGAACCTGACAGGAAGAACTACAAGAAGCTTTCAAAGTTCGTTGAGGGTATGCCGCATATCCACGCATACAACGCCGCTGTATGGTGTACTGATACGGAGCTTCCGTTTGCTTCAAAGGCTGGCAGACAGTCTGCTATATGCGCCGACGCTGAAACCAAAGTCGAGGCTCTTACAGTTGATACTATCCTCGGAAAGCATCCTGCATCTATCATAAAAATGGACGTTGAAGGCTTCGAGCGTGAGGCTATATGGGGCGCTGCACAGACTATAGCTCATTATTCTCCGAAAATGATGATATCACTCTATCATCGCAACGAGGATATATTCGAGCTTCCTCTCCTGCTGAAAACTATCAACCCGAACTACAAACTCTATATACGTCACCAGCTCTACATTCCTGCATGGGAGACAAACCTTTACGCAATAGTATAAGAACTTGTTCTAAAAAATAACTGCCGCACGATCAAATGTGCGGCAGTCTTTTTATTATTCAAATGAATCGAGGTCGATGTCCTTGAGAAGCTCCTTTAAGGAAGCAAGCTCATCAACAGTAAGAGTAACTCCCTTACCCATTCTTGAATGGTCTGGTGACCACTCACGGATATCATACTTAGGCTCATGTTCATTCCAGCTTACCATATTAAGCTCCTTAGTCCAGCCCTTGGCATTTTCTGAAAGAACTCCTAAATTTTCTGTGATCTCGAATTTAAGCTCTGCCATAATTCTGTATCTCCTTTCTGCAATATACAATATATATTTTACCACAAAAATGTATTTTTGTCTATACCCAATTAATTTAACTAATTGCCGTACACAGATAGGAAAGAGCCTTCCCGTATATCTGTGCCGGACTTGTCCTGCCGGTTATAAGCATTTCTGCAAAGTCAACAGCATCTTCTATGTCCCTTGAAAAATCCGGTATAGCCGCATATTCTCCGGTAAGCCTGTCCTGAGCTTCAACACCGTAAGTAACTATGTCCTCGCCGTTGATACTTATACGCCCGACAACAACACGGTATGTTACCTTGTTATATCCGCATATCTCCATGTAAACAGTTCTGTCACGAACAATATTCCTTTTATGTCTGACCATTCCGAACATTATTAAAGCCTCCTTATGCTGATCTTCACGAAAACCGTTTCATGATTAAATTATAGCATAACAAAGGTTGTTTGTGAACAGGTCAGTTATAGAGATTTGGGCATTTACGTAAGGTAATGTGTCGAATCACTGTATCTCCTTGAACACATTAAAAACATCGGAATAATCGTTGAGAAGCTCGTCTGCTGAACTTCCTATGCCCTTGCTTACGCTTCCGGCTTTGTCAACTATTCTGCCCATAGCTCTGTCATCGGCATAAACTACCCATTTTCCGTCATCGAGCTTGACAGTGAATACGTATACCCTGATAGTTTCCTTTTCTTCGTCGCCCTTGACAGTTATTTCTATTTTGAGTTTGCTTGCCTTTTTGACATCAGCGCCCATATTCTCGAAATGCTGTTCGATATTGCGTCTGTCACGGCTTGTTATCTCTTTTTTGTCGAGTATCTTGACATTAGCTGTAACATCGCTTCCGAAGTGTTCATCCTCGCAGAGTTCTTTCATATCAGTGATGAATGAACTGAGGTCATCGACAGTTTCGTCCCAGTCTCCGCCGTCATCATCGCATTTTTCTTTAAGCTCATTGATATACGCATCCGGATAAACAGCATCTATCACAAGCTCAGCTCTGCTTTTATTGATGCCTTTTACAGTCTTTTTCAGCGGAGTTTTATATCCGTCTCCGAGGAGCGATGCAAGAACAACGATAAACATTATAAACAATGCCGCTGCTGTGAAAACGAGTATAAGTCCTCTACGCATAGCCTTTGCGTTTTCTCCCTCAACAACAGCCGGAGGAGCTGTCGCAGCTTTTCTGACAGTTCTGCCGTTTTCAGCAGCCTGTTGATCCTTTGCATCCTCGGCTGCTGCTTTTTCTGCTTCAAGCTTTTCTGC
>DEBW01000005.1:7270-17883 GCA_002348905.1 Ruminococcus flavefaciens
GCTTCAAGCTTTTCTGCCTCGGCGGCTGCTTTTTCCGCTTCAAGTTTTGCAGCTTCTTCTGCTTTCTTAGTAGCAGCTCTTACAGCGTCTGCACAATTGCAAACCTGTCCGTCTTCGAGTTTTGTTCCGCAGTATTTACAAAATGCCATTTTTCATATCCTCCCACCCTGGTCTTTCTCAGTCAAGACCGTTTATATCCATATATATTTTCTGCATCTGCATATCTGTCTCAGCGATCTTATCTGCAACTTCTTTAAGCTCCTGAGATATCTCAGGCGTTACAGCCGCAGAAGTCTTATACCTCAGCTGATGCTCAAGGCTTGCCCAGAAGTCCATAGCAATAGTTCGTATCTGTATCTCGACCGGAGCATACTTTTTCTGTGCTGCAAGGTATACAGGTACGTTTATTATCATGTGATAGCTTCTGTATCCGCTTGGCTTAGGCTTTTTTATGTAGTCCTTCTGCTTTATAATAACGAAGTCGTCACGGTGCGAGAGCATTTCTGCAAGTACATATATATCGCTTATGTAGTAGCAGGTAACTCTGATACCGGCTATATCGAGCAGGTTTTTCCTTGCATTTTCAGGCGTGAGAGGTACGCCCTTCTTTTGCAGCTTATTTACTATTGATTCAGCCGATTTCATACGGCTTTTGATATCGTGTATAGGATTTCGCTGGAATTTTATGCTGAATTCGCTGTCGAGAATGCCGAGATATGTCTTTACAACTTCTATAGCTGATTCATAGAGATGTGCAAGGTCAACAAACTCGCTGAACGTCTGAGCGATACGTTCTTTAGCATCAGGTTCATTATCAACGATAGCCGGCAAATGCTGTATGCCTTCAATGTAGAAATCAAATTCACTCATATTACCGTTTCCTTTCCGAATTTTCGTTATTTTATATCTTTTAACACATTTTCAACTGCCGCTTTGATATCGCCTGCCTTGACGCTTTTTTCAGCAGCAGCAACAGCTTTGTCAAAACCAGCCGCAGATGCATCTGAGGCGGTCACTGTAACGGTGTTTGTCTTTGTGTCTATCATCATCATATACCCGCTGTCGCCTTTGTAGCGTCTTTCGCAGTAGCTTTTGCATATCTCCTCGTTTGTACTGTCAGTACCGTTGGTGGTTATCAGCAGTGAAAGCTGTTTATTGCTCTTTTTAATGGTACTCTCGATGTCTTTCAGTTCATCCTGTGAGAGCTTGCCTATATTGTCAAAAACGTAAAGCGGACATCTCTCGCCGAGCTGCATTATACGTAGTACAGCGGAGCGGTAGTCGCCGTTGATTATATCCTTTGTGCTCCAGAAAAAAGCGTTGCTGTCGGCATCTTCGGGTATAAAAGACAGACAGCTTCCGGTGCGGTAGAGGTAGTCATAGTTGGTGTCGTTGTTTACCAGCAGCAAAAGACCGCTTCCCCTGCCCTGATAAATTTCGATATAAGCATCCTCAGCCGCCTGATACGGAGTTTTTCCGCCGAGACTATTGCTTGTGACAACAGCCGCATTTATAAGGTGCTTTTCGTAAAGCATCTCACAATAGCTGTTAAGCTCCGATATTTCGTCAGCCGTCAGCACTCCGGCATTGTCATAGACGTAACTGCCCTCAGCCGTTTCAAGAGCTGATGTATCAGGAAGTGCTTCCGTTGCCGGTTCTTCTGATACAGATGAAGCTTTTTCAGAAGCAGGCGCAGAAAAGTTTTCGTCATTGTTTTCAGAAACTCCTCCGACTGCCGAAGAACAGCCGCACATCATTGTAAAAACAACAGCAGTCAAAACTGCTACAAAAATTTTTCTCAAGAAAATCATTCCTAACACTTGTAATACTTATTATATTTTAGTATAATTTAATAGAAAAATCAAGTACATATGCGAATTTTACAAAATATTTTCAGGAGATGCACACATGGACTACACCGTAAAAAACAACGATATTATCGTACATGAGCCTGACCTCGACCTTGACGAGACTCTCGACTGCGGACAGGCTTTCCGCTGGAAAAAGATAGAAAGAGGCTATGAATGTACGTATACAGGCAGTTTTGTCAACGACAGGCTTACAGTTTCACAGACAAAGAAGGGAGAATTTATCTTCCACGATACCACTGAGAGCGACTTTCTCAGCAAGTGGCTGGATTATTTCGACTTCAATACCGATTATTCCGAGCTGAAACGCTGTTTCTCAGAGGACGAAACTCTTGCAAAAGCCTGCGGATTTGCCGGAGGTATAAGACTTCTGCGGCAGGATAGTTGGGAATGTCTGATATCTTTTATAATCTCTCAAAACAATAATATCCCACGTATCAAAGGCATTATCGACAGGCTTTGCGGCAATTACGGCGGAGATTTCCCCGAACCGGAACAGCTTGCCAAGGAAAATGCTGACAGTCTTGCCTACCTCAGAAGCGGTTTCAGAGCAAAGTACCTCTGTGATGCCGCTTATAAAGTAAACTCCGGCGATATCGACCTCTCAGCAATAGCGTCAGCTCCTATCGACGAGGCGAGGACAGCACTGAAAACCATAAAAGGCGTAGGTCCAAAGGTTGCGGAATGTGTGCTCCTTTTCGGTATGCACCGTGTCGAAGCCTTTCCGGTAGACGTATGGATAAAGCGTGTACTTGCAGAGTATTACCCGAATGGATTTCCGGATTTTGCCAAGGATAACGCCGGTATCGCCCAGCAATACCTCTTTCATTATATCAGAAACCTCGAAAAGGAATAAACTGTAAATTTCTGTTAATACTCTCTATAGAAATTCATTATCTATGGAGGATATTATGTTAAAAGGTGTAAACAAACAGATAATCGAAGTCAACAACCCGAACAGCATCTACTTTGAACGTGCTGTATTCTACCTGCGTCCCGGAGTAAAAAAGCTTCCGGCAGAAGTCTCACGCCGTGAGATAGAGCGCTGTATCAGCATTACACAGTCGCCGTATGACAGGAAAAAGCGTCTGTTCCAAAAGCTGCGGATATTGACTTATATTGCTGTGCTCGCAGTTATCATAGCCCTGCTTGTCATTATATTATGATAATATGCAGAGCAATATTTTTACAAAAACTATGGACAAGGGTGCTGTTTTTGTGGTATAATATGTTTACAAATACATTAGAGGAGGTGTCCTATGGAGCACCACGAGAACCTTACTTTCAGAAGCAAGCTCTCAAAACGCATAATCAATACTCCAAGTCCGGCGGCTAAAAATACTTTTTTCTATATACAGGAAACAGGTGTCCTTATGCCGGAGGACGCACCTGCTTCACAGCGCCGTGACCTTGAATCTTTCCTTATAGTGGCTGTTATGGCTGGTTCGGGCGAGCTGAATATCGACGGTCATCCGTTCAAGCTTACAAAAGGCGACTGCTTCTTCATCGACTGCCGGTCTGTACACTATTATAAAAGCTCAAAGGATGATCCGTGGGAGCTTATGTGGATACACTTCAACGGCTCAACGTCTGAACAGTACTACGAATACTTCCTCGGACAGTCTGAAAATGTTTTCAGACCTGCTTTCTTTGATAAGGTCGTATCTGCCATATCTGAGATAATCGACATAAATTCCGCAAAAAAGCCGGATGCTGAGATACTCACATCAAAGCTTATTGTTGATATACTCACTCTCGCTCTCAGCGTAAACAACACCGAAGGACAGTACGACACCGCTCTGAAACAAAAACTCGCCGCCGTAAACAGCTACATCGAAGACCATTTCAGCGAAGACCTGTCCCTTGAAAGGATATCTTCCGAGTTTTACATAAGTAAATTCTACCTCACACGAGAATACAAAAAAATCTACGGCAAGACCATTTTTCAGCATATCATAAACTGTAGGATAAACTACGGCAAACAGCTTCTGCGGTTTTCGGACAAATCCGTGGAGGAAATAGCTCACCTCTGCGGCTTCAACGACCAAAGCTATTTCGCAAGACAATTTAAAAAATCCGAAAATCTCACCTGCTTCTCCTACCGAAAAATGTGGAGAGACTAAAAAAGCTGCCCTAAAGTGCGGCGCTAATATAGCAGTATAATCCAAACTACTATATTAAGAACAAAACAGCGAGCTATGAAAATGAAAGACAGATACTTCCACAAGAGAAGCATCTGTCTTTTTTTCGTCATATCAGAACTCCACAACCTGATCAATCTCCGCCATAAGCTCCTCGGTGAGCCTGAGAGCTGCGATGATCTTCTTGTAATGCTCTATGTCCTCAGAGGAGAGCGCAGTCTTCTTGCGGTCTTTGAGCCACTTCTGCAACGGCTGGTATCCGCCGATATACTGCTCCCACTGCGCCTGCGGGACGTTATCGAAATATTGCGTCTTGCTGATATACACCCTGCCGTTCTTGTATTCGGGCTTGACGACCTCGTTAGTGCCGTCACCGACAAAGCTGTAAGTTGCGGTATCAAACTCAGTATGCATCAGGTGGCATTCTCTCAGCTTGCTGCCAATCTCAACAAGTTTCCAGAAAGTTTCCTGGTCTGTTGGGTACGGCACACGGGGAAAGTCAACTTTCAGAAAATCATTGTATGCAAGCCTATATTTGTTAGAATAGAGTACAGCATAAATATAGTCAATAAGGTTTTCGCCTGTAAAATGATTCTCTTGTATGGAATATGCTAACTTCAAGCCGAGGGAATGTTCTATTTCGGAGATGATTCCACTATTAAAGTTGTATTCTTTTTTATTTTCTCCCAATTCAGATGAATAGAGATATAGTGGAAACAGATATGTTCCTCCTCTATTGCTGTATAGAGTTCGTTCATCAATTATATTTTCACTGATAAAAACATGATTATATAATATGGATTGAAAAAACTGTCGCATCAAGCAAAGACCAATGTTACCTTTTATCATATGTTCCATAGTATCTCTACGAGGATATGCAACAATACCTTTAGTGCATCCACTATAATAAATGTATTTTAAATCAAATGGACGATAGGTATATCGGACAATTTTATAATTATCATTCAACACATCTGCCTTTGCGGTTTTATATGTCCAATCTCTTGAATCATCTCTTTCGTAAGTCTGCTTTAATTGCTCAACACTCCATTCCTTAAATCTACTTATATTAAGCAATAATTCATTCCTATCTGTGCTTACGGCTAAAGCATCGAATTTGGTTTGAGTACCCGAATTAAATAGTATAAATAATTCGGACAAACTGAAACCATTATTATAAACAGAACGATTCTTAACATTAACAGGTACGAACATACACTTATCATCATCAAGCGAAAGTGCAGACCAATGTATTTCATCAATTATGTTCTGATTAAGCCAATTAAACTTATAATCACGAGTTCCCATTAAGTCGAAATGATAAGCGCCCTTTTCTTTAACGGCTTTATTACGAACACCAATAAAGATGCTTACACCCTGTGTAATCGGAAAAACGTTCTCGTCTTTACTACCATCAGGGCATTTTTCATGAGCCATAATATTGCCATGTAGATTAATGATATAAATTTTATCAAATGTATTTGCAAGACTTCTTCTTATCTGTCTATGAGTGATGCCATCTATAAATGAATTATTTGTAATAAAACCAACAACGCCTTTGTCTGCACCCTCAACAATGGTTTGTGCAAGCCTAAGAAATTTAATGTAATCATCATCAAGATTTAGTTTGCGTTCGGATAGACCACGTTTATATTCCTGAATCAAATCCGATATCCATGGATTTTTATTATTTGAGCTAACATTGTATGGAGGATTACCGATAATTACGTTAATACCATTGTTTTTCTTTGCTTGATTGGCTTCAATAGATTCAAACGCAAGCGGGTCGTTGTCAAACAGTGTCATCTGGAAATCGTCTTTGCCTGCTTCTTCAAGCGAATTTGTAAGGAACACATTCAGACGCTGGTCACCGCTGAAATCATATCCTGTATCTTTCAGTACCATAGCGAGCTTCATGTGTGCTACAGCATACGGCGCCATCATCAGTTCAAAACCGTTCAGACGGGGTAACAGATGCTTCGGAACATACTCGTTCCATGCTTTCCTAATCTGCTCCGCACTTTCACCCTTGTGCTTGGCTTGGAAATTATCGTAGATTTGCAGAATGGTCTGACGCAGGAACGTTCCCGTGCCTGTTGCGGGATCGAGTATTTGGACAGCAGGAACTTCACAGCGCTCACGACGTTTCTTACCCTCGACCTCTATCATAATATCTTTCGTTTGTTCCGATGCAAGACCGTCCTCAAGCCCCAAATCGTTTTTCAGAATACTGTCAACCGCCTTGACAATGAAATTAACAACAGGCTGAGGAGTATAAAAAACACCTCTATCCACCTTCTGTCCTTTGTCATATGCGGTCAGAAATTCCTCATAGAAATGGATAACAGGGTCTTCACGACCGCCGCCTGTCTGACGGTTGAAATCCTGCAATATAAGGTCCGTGTTCGTGTGCGTGAGTATCTCCACGACATTCGCAACTTCAAGCTCATCAAAGGTCAGGAGACGCTCAGAGCTTTCGCCCAGACATTCCTCCATGAGCCTTTTCAGAAACGGATTTGTGTTCGGAATACAGGCGATCGCTTCTTTCACATTGAAGCTATCCTGCGTCTTATCCATGCACCTTGCCGAGAACAAGCCGTAAACAACGGTTTGAGCGTACATATCCGCAAACTGCTGCTTGGTCATATCGTGGATAAGATTGTCCTTGAAATCCTTGAACAGCTTATGCACATAACCGTCATGCGTTTCGACAGCATAAATGTCAAGTATACGGTCACGGATAGCCTGAGCCTCAGCCGCCAGCTTGACCGTAAGCGAAGCAGAGTCCCTGATAACCTGATGATATGCCGTTACAAATGCCGCCGACCACTGATCGTACCATGCCTGTGTGTCAGTAACATCTTTCACCCATGACAGATGCCCGATGCGCTCCTCAAAAGTGCGTATCTGCGTAAAATCCTCAACAGCAGGCGCACAGGAGATCATTTTTATCTGCGGAAGTCCTGCATCCTTATCCTCAAAATGTGCGATACCGATGGTTCGATTATTATCCGTCCCCCAAAAGCAGAGGAACAGAAGGTCTTTCTGCGACCAAACAGCGTGTTCAGCGGCATTTCTTCTCTTGGGGATAAGTCCCGACAGTATCTTGCGGAGTGCCGACACTTCAAACTTGTTGCTGTCGAACTCTACGCAGAAGATGCCCCATTTCTGCTCATCGCAGAGCGGCTGTAACTGCCGTAATGATGAAATCTTAGCAAATGCCTCTTCTTTCAGTCCGATGTCCGATGCATCGAAATCGTATGTAATATCGTCGATCTCATCAAAATCATCAAGGTCAATGTTCCAATTCAGTTCCTCGGTGAAGTATATGATAAGATCATCTACGCTCTTTATATTTCTGATATCCATATCTGTTACCCCCTATATCATCTGAAGCCATGTGACCAGCTTGGCTTTTTTGCCCATAGGCGCTTGAATTGCTTTCAGATAATTCTTCTTAATGTAATTCTCTATCACTTTGCGTATCTCGGAGAACTGCTCCTCATTAGCGTTAAAGGTTCTGCTCTCATCACGCTTGCATTTGATAGCAGTCCATATTTCATGCAGATCTTCCGTGACCTGCTTGGTTTCCGGATCAACCACATACCAGCGGTAAATGCCGTCGCCGTCTGACCATGTTCCGTCTGATCTCTTGGTAGGCAGTTCATAGCAGAAGAAGTATCCCTTACGGGTAGAAGCCATTTTACCGCTGTACATCTTTCTTGGCAGCTCCTTGACCTGTTCAAGATAGTCGGGATTATCTGCTAAGAGCTGCTGATATGCAAGGGCAATTTCTTCCTCTGCGGAAGTACTGCCCTCATAATGTGAATTGAATTCTTTCAGTGCTTCGTATTCGTCATCAGGAGTGAGGAGCTTTTCTCCCTCAATGCCGAATGTCTTGGAAATACGGAGCGTTTTCTTTGATACGGTCTTATACAGTGACAAAAGATCTTCCAATTCCTTTGGCGGCAGGAAGTTCCAATAATACGCAAAATCACGATCTGCTTTCAGTTCTGGGTGATCTGCAAGCAGATGGGCTTCGGTATCGGCATCACGGCGTCGGTCTATACGACCTATTCTCTGCATAAGGCGAACAGGGTTCCAGTGAAGCTCATAATTAATAAGGCACGATGCGTCCTGCAAGTTCAAACCTTCTGCAAGTACATCTGTTGCGATAAGTATCTTTATCTCGTCCGTTACTTCCGCCGACGAACATCCGTTATAATAAGGAGCGAAACGCTGTATCATCTCATGGCGGTCACCGGAAGTCTGCCCGTCGATCTCATAAAGATCGGTAAAACCTGCCTTTTGCAGTTCACGATAGATATACTGCGCTGTCGCCTTGTATTCCGTGAAGATGATGACTTTCTTGTTCTGAATACGTGTATCTTCGTGCAGGATATGCTTTAATTCCCGTATCTTATCATCGTTTTCGGGCTTGAATTCCATCATATCTTTGATGAATTTTGAAAGTGTGTCCATATCCATCATGGTATCAACAAGCAGAGCATTGATATCGAAATCATTGACATCAAAGACTTCCTGTGTATTCCACACATAATCGGGCAGGCTGTCCTCAATATCTTCGATAGAGGTTTGATTCATAGCCGCATATTCCTCGGCGTACCGCAGAATGTCTTCCTGTTCTGCCTGTTTTCTCTCAACTCGGCGCTTACTGCTTGCGTCAACGTCCTTATAGTCGTTCAGGAACTTGTTCAGACGGATATATATTTTGATACAAGTCTCCTTGAATGCTTCGATAGAACTTTCAAAGCGTTTCAAGAGCAAGATACGGATGAGGTTTACCACCTGCTGCTGGCGACCGGTTACCATCTCGTCCATCTTGTACTTGTCCCCGATGAAATAATCATCGCTGTATGGCGAATAAATGGCAAGGGACAGGATCGTTATCGTTTTTCCGTTCTTGTCCTTGCGGTCAAAAGACTCTTTGAAGTCCTTTATCAGTCTGCCGTATGACTTTTCGAGGGAGTAGTTCGCAACTGTTGGCGGTTTTCTCTCGGAGAAAAGGACATTATTACCTTGCTCGGTCAGCAGACTACGCTTAACATAAGCACGGCTTCGCTGTACAACAAGCTCCGTCACAAGCTTGTCTGCGCGGATAATATCGCCGGATATATCAAGAGAATCGCTGATGGCTGTACCCGAAACCTGATCAAGCTGCTTCTCCATTTTTTTGAAATGACCTGAAAGGCTATGGATACCCAACGGAGCAGCGGAGAAATAATCTTCCTGCCTATGAGTGAACAACTCAATAAGATGCTGTAAATCAAGGAAACTGTTATTGATCGGTGTGGCTGTCAGCATAAACATCTGCTTTTTACAGCCTGCCTGCATCATATCAAACAGCTTTCTGTATCTGTTGGAGGAACGGTTGCGGAAATGATGCGCTTCATCTATGATAATGATCTCTGCCTGCTGTGCGATTTGGTTCATTAGGTTTTGATTTTTATCAAGAAGCAGGTCAGTATGATTGATGATCTTGAATGGATAGAATCCTTCCAGTATCTCAGGGATAAGCCTTTTTATCGTCACTTCCCATACGGACACCCTTGCAGATGCAGGGACGATAAGAACAACATTTTTACGTTCTTTCTTTACAAAACGCTCTATCAGCATCATGCCGACAAAGGTTTTGCCCAGACCGACACCGTCACAAAGGAAAGCGCCGGAGTAACGCTCTGCTATCTGGATAAGGCTGTTATAGCCGTCCTTCTGATACTGCGACAAGCCCTTATATACGACTGATTCGTTTTCTTCCCATTCGGATACTGTTTCCTCATGGCTTTTGAAATACTCATACATAGAGCGCAGATAAACATCATAAGGGCTGAACTCACGGCAGTGCATCTCCATGACCTTCAACATAGCCTCGGTAATATCCGTGCCGTTCTGCCAATGCTCATCAAACCACTTCTGAAGCTGTTCAACTTCATCTTTTACCTGAACATTCAGCTCGATATTCTGCGTCAGTCCCGCCTTTGTAAAGTTGCTTGATCCGACCAGGGCATATCCCGAAGGAACATTCATAGCGGAGATAAACTGATCTCTGTATTCATCACGGAAATATGTGATATATGCCTTAGCGTGAAATTTATTGCTGTCAAATACACGGCACTCAATTTTGTCTGCTTTCATAGCTTTGATGATAGCAGGAACGCCTATCAGGAACTCATTCTTTTCCTGCTCCCGCTCCATACTGCTACGGAAACGCTCGATCATAGTGTGTGCTACTTCTTCTATGACATCTTTTGTGCGTTTTGTTACTTCATTGCCGAGGATAATGCGTATCTTGTCGAGCTTCTGCCAATCTTCCCCTAAAGTGAGCAGTCCGCCGATCTCAAAGTAACCTGTTGCAATATCCATCTGCTTGGAAATAGAACACCACTCAGATAGGTAATTCTTTACGGAAGCCTTTTCGCTGCTGTTGTCAACTATATATAAAGTATCGTGTGCCATTACAATCCCCCTGACTGTTGCGTAATAGGGAGCGAATGCTTTCAGCGGTGTATACCTTTATATTGAGGTGTTATACTATGTAAAGTATCAGAATAGCTGTAAGTTTTCTCAAAACAGATACTTTTAC
>DEBW01000063.1:0-4990 GCA_002348905.1 Ruminococcus flavefaciens
CCCTTGAATGTGAGTGAATCAAGCGACTTCTGAACGCCATGCCATGCACTTCCTCTGTCAGAAGCAAGGAGAGCCTCCTTGTCAGCATAAGGAAGTCTTCCGCTGAGCTGAGCAGTAGCTCCGCCTCTGCCTTCCCAGTCGCAGGTGCTTCCCTCGAACTTGTCGTGGTAGTAGTAACCGTTAGCATCATAAGCAATAGGCTCTGCTGGTACTGGAGCATCAGGATCCTTTGGAACTGTCTTTCCGTCGCTGTCAAGAGTGATGATGTATGTAGATACGCTGTTTGCAGGAAGCTGTGAGTAGAATGAAGAACCGCTTGCCTCCATGCCCTTTGTCTTAACAAGGTTTTCGCTGCCGGATGATCTTACACGGTCAACATTCTTGATAGTTCTGCCGCTTACGTTGAACTGCTGACTAACTTCGCTGTTGCCCTTATTGATAGCAACGACTTCGATCTGAGTATCGCTGTGCTTGTAAGCAGAAACGAGAATGTTGTTGTTAGGCTGTTCTGTAGCGTCGATACGTACATCGCCCGGACGTACATACTTCGAGAACTGAGCCATCATGTAACCACGCTTAGTGATAGCACCATTTGAACCGTTCTGTTCAATAAGGCTGTACTGTCTCTTGATGTACCACCATGTATAAACGCTCATATTACCTACAACAAGACCGTTGTGGATATTCTCAGCAACCTGTATAGCTTCTGGCCAGCGGTTAGCTGAATTTGCATCTGAGTTAGGAACGTAAACCTCTGTCATCCAGATTTCCTTACCGCAATTTTCAAGCTCAGGGAAGTCCATCTTATTTCTTGGAGTTCCATAGAAATGTGTGCCAAAGAGGTCGCAGTTAGCAAAAGCCTTTGAATTTTTAAGGATATTATTATAGTAGTCTCTGCCGTTGCCCCAAGCACCATACTGGAATGTTTCAGGAGACATTACCTTTGCACTTGTGATCTTATCGCCGTAGTTTGCAAGGAAGTTAGTAGTTTCTGTTGGTGACCAGTATGTCCACTCCTTAGAGAAGTCAGGCTCATTCTGAACAGAGATAGAGTAAAGATTTACGCCATTGCTCTTCATGTAGTTACCGAAGTCGTTAAGGTGCTTAGCATATGCGCCGTAGTTTCTCTCAGGGAGGTGGAGTTTACCGTTGTTTCCGCCTGATTCAGCGAGATTTGCCGGTGGCTCCCACGGTGTAGCGAAAATAGTTGCGCCCTGTTTTGTTGCATACTGAGCAGTTGGGAGAACGTTCTTCCACTGACCGCTGTTAGGGTTTATATAGAGACGGAGTACAGTGAGTCCGAGCTGATTATCGCCGTTTCCGAAAGCAGTTGCCTTTTCTGCATCTGAAAGGATATATCCCTGCCATTCCTGAAGATCGATACCGCCGAATCCACGGATTCTCTGATATGTCTTGTTTGTGTTGATAGTACAAGCAGAAGCAGCCTCAACTTCGACTTCCTTAACGCTGTCGAATTCAGGCATAACTGAAAGAGCAGTAAGCATCATAGTGCCTGCTGCTGCGCCTGCGAGAACTTTTTTGATCTTCCTGATCATTCCCATTTTAAATTCCTCCTGTCATAATTACATGATAACATTTAAAATCAAATTATTAAATGTATTGTATATTAATTGCATTTTAATTATGATATATTCATTATACGTTAACAGTTCGTTAAAGTAAACCCACAATACGGAATTTTGGTGGACAATTTAACTGACATTTTGTACTTTTTTGTAAAAAATCTATTGACACATACCCTAAAATGCCGTATAATATAAAATGAAGAAAAGGTGGACAAAACGAATAATCGAATATGGATAATCTTTTTACAGTAAATAATCTTATAAGGAAAATTATTTAGCGATAATCAGAATGTAATTTTTATGTGTGTTTAATGGAAATTTGGAAGGGCTTCTCCGCCCCAAAAGGAGGTCATAACTATGAATAAGGCAAGACGACCTATCATCTGTGTGGTCGCTGCTGAAGCAAACAGCATCGAACAACGGCAAATTCTTTATGGCATCATCGAAAAAGCTCAGGAATACGGCTATGACACAGCCGTTATCTCAAACATCTACAACCCGAATGTAAGTATAAACTCGCTCGCCTGTGAAAACAAGATATATGAGCTTATACAGTCAGAGGATATCGCTGCCATGATAATGATAGCGGAATCCTTCGTAAACGAGGAAATACGTCAGAAAATCGCAGACCTTATGCTCAAAAAGGACATTCCTATGATAATTCTCGGCGCTTATCTCGAAGAATTCTCAGACTCTCGCTTTACATTCATCAATACCAGTGACGAAAATGACACTATCGCCATGATAGACCACCTCATTGACGTTCACGGCTTTACCGACATCGACTTTCTCTCAGGCTATGAGTATATCAACGTTTCCCAGAAACGTGCAGAGGGCTACCGTATGGCTATGCGTAAGCACGGTCTGCCTGTTGACGAGAACAAGATACACTTCGGCGACTTCTGGATGGATTCCGGAAAGGCTCTTGCTGAAAGGTACATAAACGGTACTTTGCCTATGCCTCAGGCTGTTGCCTGTGCAAATGACTATATGGCTTACGGTATGCTCGATACATTTTCGAGAAACGGCATAAAAGTGCCGGAGGACATAACCGTTATCGGCTATGAGTATATCGACAAAAGGCTTATGCATACTCCACTGCTGACTACCTATCAGCGCAACCGTGCAGACCTCGGCAGACAGGCTGTTGACTATATCCACAGCTGTCTGAATGATACTGCTATACCCGAATTTACTCCCCCTGAGGGCAATTTTGTCCTCGGCGACAGCTGTCCATGCGGACGTGACAACAAAAAATACCTTGAAGAGCTTGAAGCTGTCAAGATAAAAAAGGACTTCGAGTTCTGGAATCTTTTCAGCTCTCTCGATCAGGAGATAACCGAAAGCAAGAACCTCAGCGAATTTGTAACGATACTTGGCAAGTTCCACTGGCTTCTGCGTGATGTTTACGATATCATACTCTGCCTGTACACCGACTGGTACGATCCCGAAAACGAGATATCCGACATCGTTACCTGCCGTCAGGTAATGCCGTGGCTGGATAATTCACCTTTCGAGCTTCACAGATTTGACTTTGCAGAGATATTCTCACGCTGTCAGACTCCTGCCGCTTACTACTTCAATCCGATATTCTTCGGTCAGCGTATATTCGGACACATCATCCTCCGCTACGACCACCCCGATACCTACGACGATATCTTCCGCAACTGGATAAAATCAATATCAATATGCCTTGAATTCCTGCGTATGAAAAATGACATACGCTACCTCACAAGCTGTCAGAATCTCTCCGACCAGCGTGATACCCTCACAGGTATGTACAACGCTTTCGGACTTGAAAAAGCCTACAGCTCGGCAGTTCTTCACGGCAACAGAGAGATGTACTTCATCATGCTGAAAATATGCCTCTTTGACGAGAGCATAGCTATTTCCAACGCCGACGACAGGATAAAGGCTATCCTTGACGCTTCAAGAGCTTTGGACGAATTCAGCGGAAACCACGATATATGCGGCAGAATAAACGACAACACCCTTGTATGCATCGTACAGCGAAGTGCAGAAACAGAAATGATAGCTGACTGCGTTTCGTCAATACTTCTCCAGCACAAGAAATATATGAGCTACTGCGGTACTGATTCATTCGTGTGCATCACAGAGAAATGCTCAGGTATACCGTACAGCGAGATATACGAAAAGTGTACGGCTGCGGCTGAGGAGCGCATAAAGGAAATGGCTGAAAAGAAGCTTATCGGTCACTACAATGAAATGGCTGACATACGCACTTACATCTACAACCACCCCAATGAGACTTTCGGCAGTGAATCGCTCCACGAGCTTTTCCCCGGCAGTACCGGATATTTAAGAAGCGTATTCAAGCAGTGCTTTGACATAAGCTTCCACAAGGACTGCATCGTTGCACGTATAGCAAAGGCTAAATACTACCTTTCAACAACTACGCTGAACGTTGTTGAGATATCTGAGAAATGCGGATACCTCGACAGCAAATATTTCCTGCGTCAGTTCAGCTCGGTTGTGGGCATGACACCGATACAGTACAGGACAAGCATACTAAATTAACAGCAGTTAATTACTTGATTCAGCATTAATAACATCAAAAAACAAAGCATTTAGGAGCAAAATATGGCTAACGAAAAATCTGTCTTTAATACGATAATTAAAATTGTAAAAATCTTGCTGATAATCATTGCGGTTATAGCTGTACTGTTTTTGGCACTTAATTTTTTATTCTCCAGCACTGATAACAAATGGAAAAGACATTTCTTTTCCGAAAGTGATTATAAAACTGTTTCTTCAGTTTTTAATGTTGAAGAAAACAGCTTCACGTTAAACGAAGTAATTTATTGTCCCTGTGCAGAGGATGATAACACCGAGGTGTACAATATTTATATTGTAATGGATGATCTTTCAAGCGCTGAAAAGACATATAATTTAGAAAAATCATCTAAAGGCTTCTACGAACAGAATGTATACACAAATAGTTTAAATTCTAATATCGAGTTTACTATTNNTATCGCTTCTTTTCTCGGAGAAGATTTTAATAATCCTGCACCATATGAAATAATACTTACATTTCATGGTCACAATGACGAATTATATGATATTTTGCCTTTTATCAATTTTTGATAAATCCAAATACAGTACAGGTCAAGCATACTAAACTGAACAAAAATAACGGGCGGTCTGATACCGTCCGTTTTTATGTCCGCAGATACAAAAAGAGCCTTGCCGAAGCAAAGCTCTTTTTCAGTTTATGCATATTTTATCATTTTTAATTAGTCAACGAGAGCAAAGTCACCGGCGTTATTATCAATAACATAGTAAACCTTGTTATCCTCTGGCTTAACGTATACGTTAACTACCTTAGGATTCTTGACACCGGACTTCTCCTTAGCCTTAGCAATGAGGTCAGCAGAAGTGATCTC
>DEBW01000063.1:5052-9589 GCA_002348905.1 Ruminococcus flavefaciens
CAGCCTTCTTAGCAGCTGGCTTCTTCTCAGCAGCAGGCTTCTTTTCAGCAGCCTTCTTAGCAGCTGGCTTCTTTTCCTCAGCAGGAGCAGCAACAGCAGCAGCTTCTACCTTGGTCTCAACGATTTTTTCATCCTTTTTAGCCATGATAAAATACCTCCGAATTACTTGTTAACAGCGTTCTTGAGAGCCTGTCCAGCCTTGAAAGCAGGAGCCTTGGAAGCAGGAGCTGTCATCATCTTCTTAGTCTGAGGATTGATAACCTGCTTTTCCTTTCTATCTCTTACCTCGAAAGTACCGAAGCCAACGATAGAAACCTTCTCGCCGCTTGCAAGAGCCTCTGTGATAGCTGCAACAACAGCATTTACAGCAGCCTCTGCATTCTTCTTTGTGAAATCAGTCTTCTCAGCAACAACGCCGATGAGTTCAGTTTTTGTCATATATTTACCCTCCATATTTGTAAATTTTATAATTGCATTATATACCCTTTGACCGCATTTGTCAAGGAAATTGCAAAAAAATGACATTTCGACCGATACTCCGGCGTTTTTGCACACCGTTTTTATAGAAAACAACTATGGATTTCCGCCTATTTTCCGTTTTGGGAAAAGCTGTCTGCTGGTCATATTTCTGCTGTGAGTTCTCCGTCAGTCACATCAATGTCAATACAGTCTCCGGCAGAAAGCTCTCTGCCGATTATCTGCTTGGCGATAAGAGTCTCAACTTTGCGCTGGATGAAGCGTCTGAGAGGTCTTGCGCCGAAGTTAGGATCATATCCGCACTCAACGATATAATTCTTGGCAGCATCGCTTACGTTTATGCGTATATGCTTGTCATCGAGACGTTTTTGCAGGTCAGCGAGCATGAGGTCAACTATGCCCATTATCTCAGTCTTTGCAAGTGGCTTGTAGAATATTATCTCGTCAAGACGGTTGAGGAACTCAGGACGGAACTGCTGTTTAAGGAGAGCGTCAACTTTGGCTCTTGCATCGTCTGTTATCTCACCATTGCTGTCGATACCTTCAAGTATATAAGGTGAACCGAGGTTTGATGTGAGTATGATTATGGTGTTCTTGAAATCGACTGTACGTCCCTGAGAATCAGTGATACGTCCGTCATCGAGAACTTGCAGGAGGATATTGAAAACGTCCGGATGAGCCTTTTCTATCTCGTCAAAGAGTACAACAGAGTAAGGCTTGCGGCGTACAGCCTCAGTGAGCTGACCGCCCTCGTCATATCCTACATATCCTGGAGGCGCTCCTATGAGACGGCTTACGCTGAATTTCTCCATGTATTCGCTCATATCTATACGTATGATATTTCTCTCGTCATCAAAGAGTATCTCAGAGAGAGCCTTTGCAAGCTCGGTCTTGCCGACACCGGTAGGACCAAGGAACAGGAATGAACCGATAGGTCTGTCAGGAGCTTGTATGCCTGCTCTTGAACGGAGTATAGCCTCGCTCACCTTTTCAACAGCTTCATCCTGACCGATAACACGCTTATGAAGAAGTTCGCCAAGATGCAGGACTTTTTCCTTTTCGCCCTCCATGAGTTTAGCTACAGGTATACCAGTCCAGCGGCATACTATCTTAGCTATCTCGTCCTCGGTAACTCTGTCACGGAGCAGACGGTCGCCCTTGAGGTCTTGTTCAGCCTGATGCTCACGCTCCTCAAGCTGTTTTTTCAGAGCCGGCATACGTCCGTATTCAAGCTCGGCAGCCTTGTTGAAGTCGTATTCACGCTTAGCCTTTTCAATCTCGCCGTTGACCTGCTCTATCTCCTCACGGAGTTTCTGTACAGAGGAGATATCGTTCTTTTCGTTCTCCCACTTAGCTTTCATTGCGTTGAATTTCTCACGCAGTTCTGAGAGTTCTTTCTGTATCTCGCCAAGATGCTCCTGAGAGATGCTGTCGCTCTCTTTTTTGAGGGCAGTCTCCTCTATCTGGAGCTGTATCATCTTGCGGTTTATCTCATCAAGTTCAGTAGGCATGGAGTCCATTTCTGTACGTATGGTAGCGCACGCTTCGTCTATGAGGTCTATAGCCTTATCCGGCAGGAATCTGTCAGAGATGTACCTGTTCGAGAGCACAGCCGCAGAAATAAGTGCATTGTCGCTTATCTTTACGCCGTGGAATACTTCGTAGCGTTCTTTAAGTCCTCTGAGTATAGATATGGTATCCTCAACAGTCGGCTCATCTACCATTACAGGCTGGAAACGTCTTTCAAGGGCAGGATCTTTTTCGATATATTGGCGGTATTCATTGAGTGTAGTCGCACCGATACAATGCAGTTCACCTCTTGCAAGCATAGGCTTCAGCAGATTTCCTGCATCCATAGCGCCGTCAGTTTTGCCTGCGCCTACGATAGTATGAAGCTCATCTATAAATAAGAGTATCTGACCATTGCTGTTCTTTATCTCGTTCAGCACAGCTTTAAGACGCTCCTCGAACTCGCCACGGTACTTCGCACCGGCTACAAGAGCGCCCATATCCAGTGAGAACACCTTGCGGTCTTTCAGGCTGTCAGGGACATCTCCGGCAACGATACGCAGGGCAAGTCCCTCAGCTATGGCTGTTTTACCTACACCAGGCTCACCGATGAGGACAGGGTTGTTCTTGGTCTTACGTGAGAGTATGCGGATAACGTTTCTTATCTCGCTGTCTCTGCCTATAACAGGATCAAGCTTATTGCGCTTTGCAAGTCCGACAAGCTCCTGACCGTACTTTGTAAGCACATCGTAGGTATCTTCCGGATTCTCGCTTGTTACACGGGTATTTCCTCTTACAGCCATAAGAGCGCTCAGGAAGCGGTCACGGGTGAAGTTGAAAGTCCTGAGGAGTGAAGAAACGTCACTGTCCTTGCTCTCGATAAGAGCGAGCATGATATGCTCAACAGAAACGAACTCGTCCTTCATATTCTCGGCTATCTTCTCAGCAACAGTGAGTACACGGTCGCCCTCGGCTGAAATACCGATATTGCTGCTTCTTCCGCTTCCGGTAACTTTCGGGAGCATATTTATTTTCTTGTCAACTTCGCCGTCGAAGATATCAGCGTCGATGTCCATTTTCTTTATGAGCTGCGGTATAAGACCGTTTTCCTGTTTCAGCAGACCTGAGAGCAGGTGTATAGGCTCTATGACGTTGTTCGACTGCATAACAGCTATGCTCTGAGCCTTTCTTACAGCATCAACCGATCTCTGTGTGTATTTCTCAGCATTCATAATACATCCTCCTTCATAATTCCACTTATATTAAATAATGTATCTTCTCAGCATTGCGGAATACTCCTTTTCAAGCTCCGGAGCGTACTTTCCGAAGCCTGACGGTTCGGCAAAAAAGGTCTTTACCGCCCTGTTGAGGTCGGTGATATACTCCCCTATCGCCTCGCCTGTCTGCTCCTCAGAGAGACCGTCTCCGCAGAGAAGCCGTCTTGCAAAGCTTCCGGAGCTTAGTTCGCATCCGGGATATTCTGCACCAATAGCCGCAAACTGTCCACGCTCGAACTTTATCCTGTAGAGGAAAAAGCTGTTGAACAGGTCTGTGAGCTGTTCGCTCTGAGTACGTATCTGCACTCTTAATGTGCCCAGATATTTCTCCGGTACACGTTCAAGCTCGACTTTATAGCTTATCGTCGGGCGGTACTTGTATTCCAGCGCCGTCCGCATGGTGAGAAGCGCCGCAGACCTTTGCTGCTGTATCTGCATGACGCTGCCGATGATGTCCTCGACCGAGCCGAATATCTCACGCATACGCATCTCAGGAGTAACGCATGAGAGGCGCTCAGCGAGTATCTGATTTATGAGGTTTGAACGGCTCGTCCCCAGACGGTAAGCCTGTTCGTCCACAGCTTTGATAACATCGTCCATGAGCACGAGGCTGTAAACGCTTCGCTTCATAGCATCGCCGCCTTTCGTATCATTCATTACATATAATATACCACGGTTTATAGAATTTGTCAAGCAGATTATATAATCTTTCACGCAAGTTTCACAATCTAAAAAAATGCACCTCACAGGGAGGTGCGAAACATCGGTTCGTCCGGCAACGCCGGTTAGCACTGTGAACCGAGCCATAGATAAGTTAAAATAAGTTATTGAGAATAGAAAACATGAAAAAATTACAAATGAAAGGGATTAGTTTTTTGAAAAAACTAAATCTATTTCTATGGCAAGCAGTTGAATTAATACCCAGTATCAAGTACATGAGAGGGGAGGGTACTTGATACTGAATACTAATTTTCTTCAATTGCTGTATATATTATATTGCAATTATCGAACGTTTGCAATATATAAAAGTACACAAAACTATAAAATGATGTACTATCGAAGAATTTTCTTTAAATTTCCGTGTTAATTTTTTGTAAATTTGTTTGCTGATATGTTACGTTAACTATTTATTAATATAAAAGCTATGTTCATTATTCGTTTTTATTTGATTCTAAAATTATACATAAATTGAGTTGACAGAACTCAGATATCAGAAATCAGAAATCAGAGCTTAGAAATCAGAAATTAGCTGTTAGCCTTTAGCCATTAGCTTG
>DEBW01000063.1:9669-16908 GCA_002348905.1 Ruminococcus flavefaciens
GCGAAACGCCGCCCCTACAATTGTTTTCATGATAATTAATGCGTAAGTCGTGGGACGTCGAGGACGCCGTCCCCTACAATTCAAAATTGTCCCGACAGGGACACAATTAATTATGCATTATGAATTATGAATTAAAAAAGGGCGGATTGCTCCGCCCTTTATCTTACTCTATCGCAAACACATTCTTGGTATCTTCTATCTTGAATTCGCCTGCGCTGTTTCCGTTCACTGATATCGAGACTGTATCTCCAACGCTTATATCCGTTGAAAACATTACTGCTGACATGAAATTATTCTTCGGAGTGAGAGTTCCCTTTTCAACGCCGTTTACTATGAATGTCAGCTCGCTGCCTGCTGCTCCACCGTTAGGGAAAGAGAATCCTACATACGGAGAAGCCGTTGTCTTAGGCTCTGTGACCTTGTTTCCGGCTGCAAATACGTTTCCTCCGGTATAGTTCAGAACTGCCGCATATATCGAGTGCTTTTCCTCCTTTGTACCGCCTGATACGTACACATTTCCTCCGCTGAGGTCAACCGTACCCTTGGACTTTATGCCATTCGTACCGCCGTATACAGTTATATCTCCGCCGGAGATAGTTACATTGTCGTGAGCATAGATGCCTGACTTGACTGAATTTATAACGTATGAACCGCCCTCGATGATTATATCGTCATCGCTTGCTATACCGTGGCGGTTGCCTGCGTTTACTTCAAGGCTTCCGCTGCCCTTTATTCTGAGAGTATCATTCGAGAAGATAACTCCGTCGTACACTTTGTCCTTGGTGCTGTCGCTGAGGGAGTTGCTGCTGCCGTCTGCCAGTTCGACTATGCACTTCTTAGCCTCATTTATAAAGAGCGCAGGACCTGTCGAGCATGAGAGCTGTACGCCGTCGAGGACTATCTTTACTTTCTCCTCTTCCTTTGTGCTGACGTATATCTGTCCCTCTGAGCCTGAACCGGTGATATGATAAGTTCCACCGGCTGTTATGCTTACCCTGCCGCCGTCAACTGTGACATTGCTTCCGCTGATGCTTGGTGAAGCTCCGAAGCTTATCTCTGCATCGTATGTGACTTCCTCCGGAGTTTCTGCCGGAGTATCAGTATTTTCTGCCGGAGCATCGTTTCCGCCGGCTGTATTGTCGCCTGAGCCGTTTCCGGACGGTGTCTCCCCTGCACTTCCGCCTGAGTTTCCGCCTGCTGTATTTTCCTGAGCATTTCCGGTATTTCCTCCGCCGGTACTTCCGCTCTGCTTTGCAGCCGTGGTAGTTTTAGCATCTGCTGCCTTTGCTGTAGTTTCAGCAGCAGTTGTAGTCTCAGTCTTGTCTGACTTTTCGTCCTTGGTTTTCTTCTCATCGGCTTTCTTTGTTGTCTCAGCCGGTTTATCCTCATCGTCAGGAGTTTCGTTTACTGCCGGTACTTCCTCAGCTTCTTCCGTTGATGCTGTCTCCCCTGCTGCTTTCTTTGGTTCATCTTCCGTTCCGCAGGATGCAAGCGTAAGAGCAAGCGCAAATGCTGAAACTGCTGATATTATCCTTCTGTATTTCATAAATTATTCCTCCTCGGATATGGAAAATGTCAGACCTGAATCATCAAGTCTGACAAATCCCATGTGTAGATTTTTATTAAGAGGGTATAGAAAAATTCTGATGTATGTCTCTGTGATGTCACTCAGCTTTCGTATATCTTGTCATCATACTTGAAGAATACGAGGTTTATTGTCATATTGCCGTTGAGGGTACGAAGTTCGTCGATGAATTTCTTCTGGTCGATGTCCTCGTTAACGTCTACAGCGTAGATAAGCTCGAAAAGTGTACCGAAGTTTGTAGTCTTAACTCTTCTGAGCTTGTGGAAGTTTGTGTATCTGCTGATGACCGGATCAAAAACTCCCTGATAGTCGAGGTTTTCCGGTATGGTGATTTTGAGTGTCATGTGTCTTGACTTGCTTCCGCCGAAGTTCAGCTCTGAGAGAACGAGCATTACAGCTCCCATTGCGATGAAGAATACGAAAGCAAATCCGATATATCCGATACCGCAGGCAACACCTGTAGCCATTGCGTAGAAGATGTAGGATATATCCTTCGGGTCACCGGCGACGCTTCTGAATCGTACAAGCGTGAATGCGCCTGCAAGAGTGAGTGCGCCTGCTGTTGAGTTGATAAGGAGAAGTATCAGTGCTATTATCGACGGCAGCATTATCACCGTCAGCACGTAGCTCTGTGAGTAGCCTTCCTTGCGGTGAGTTATCATATAGATAACGCTTATGAGAAATCCCAGTACAAGTGCTGCGCCGACGCAGAGGAAGAAGTCACCTGCGGTTATCTCTGCGAGACTTATTGTACTGCTGTCGGAAAAGATATCCGTGTTGTCCTTGTACCTTGAAAGTACATTTCCGAAAAGACTGATTGCATTAACCATGATTCAAACGCTCCTGTTCATTAAGATACTGTGGTTTAGTGATATGCCTGATATATAGATACGGCTGTTTGCAGCAGCCTGCTCCTGTACAAAGCTTGTGTAAGCCCTGCCGTATTTTGAGAAGCTTGTTTTATATATCTGTAACTCTGAAAGCTTCTGTATTAACCACTGAGGCATTGAATCAGATACCTTTACTTCCATAAGTCTCTGGTCTTCACGGATTATCTGATTGCCGTAGCTTTCAAAGTTCAAGCCTAAGTCATAGCGTCTTTCAGTGAGCTTTCTGTCAAAGGTAAGACGGAAGTCGCTGTTGTCCCTGCCGAAGAATGCTTCACGCTGATAGCTGATGTACTGCTTCGGAGCTACCGGATAATGGTCGAGGAATGCGTCTATCTCGGTAAACACCTGACCTGTTATGTACTTGTCAGCCTTTGGCTTTCTGCGTGTTGCGAGGTACTCGTCACTTTCAGCGAGCGTCATTGAAACTCTCCTCTTTGTAACGATACCGCCTATCTTCTTCTTTATTTCGAGGAATACGAGAGAATCGGGAGATGCCGGAGAATAATAACTGCGAAGTCTTATCTTCTCCTTGTAGTAGGGTTTGGATAAAGACTCACGTATCAGAAAATCGTCAGGTGTATCGTAGTAGATGTTATAGATACCGTACTCCTTGCCGCCTACACAGAACTTATCAGGTTCCATATACTTGTGTATCTCTTCCATAAGTCCTTCATACTGTCTCATATCAAGCAGGAATTTTATTTCCTTGCGGGCAAAAGTATTAATAGCCATATGTCACCGGACACGCTGTACCATTATTGAGGGTGTGATACTTCGTACCGGTATTCAACTCCTTTCGTGCTTTTCTGATTGTTATTATAATGTCGCAGTCTTAAAATAGTCTTAAAGTTTCTTAATAATTCAGAAATATTTGTGGAACGTAAGTGAAAGTTTTGTGTAACATTTCATTATGAAAATACATTCTCTGTCTCGAACAGCCAGCGGAACAGGAGTTCCTTTTCTCCGTCAGCATTTATAACGTAGGCGTATTCGTTCTCGTCATACTTTATATCTTCCGGCTTAACGACATTGCGGTGCTTGTCATATATAGGAACATTCTTCTCAACGTATAATGCGACTATCTCTTTGTCGGTCATTGTGTCGAGGTCGATTATCTCTGTATTGAGAGCCACATAGGTTGAATGGCTTCCGCTTGAACTTGACTCTACCTTTTCAGGCTCGGCATCAGGGTCGATAATGGTTATGTCCCTGCCACCCTCAAACACACAGTAGTCCTCTCCGAACTTTTCACGGAGCTTTGCGCCGTACTGGAGAAGTTCCTTACGCATGAGAACAAGGTCAAATGTATCAAGCTTTTTGTTCTTGTCCATGTCGTAGAGTTTAAGTCTCCTCTCATCAAAGCCGAGACGGTTGTCGCCGATAAGGTAACGGCTGAATGCGATGAGGTCGGAAATTCTTATCCTGTTGAACTCCTCCTCGCTAACGGTAGTGGTAGTAGCATCAGGATCCCATATATATGGGTCTTTTGTAGTAGTTGTTGTCTTTGAGGTGGAAGCTGTAGTTGTGGCTGTAGTCTTTGTAGTGGTAGACGCAGGCTTTGTGGTAGTTGTAGCCTTTACTGTAGTAGTTGCCGGAGCTGTTGTTGTTGTTGTAGCCTCCGGATTCTCTGCTGTACTGTTTCCGAGGTAGCTTGCTATCGTATCAGACCAGTAAGCTCCCATAGCCCTGTAGCCGTCATTGTTCGGGTGTACTCCGTCAAAGAGCAAGGTCTTTACATCGTCTACAACGCCGTTTATATCAGCCTGATATACATTAGGGTGGTCTGCCTTTATCTTCTCAACAGTTGCCTGTACTACAGCGTTATACTCTGAAACAGCCTTATGTACGGAAGCTTCTGCGGTCTTGTCGTCATACTGTGTCTGCCAGTCTGCTGAATGGCGGTAATTGCCGAACCAGTCATATACCTCTTTACGGTTAGGGTCGAGGTCAGGTATAGTGGTAACGAAAACCGCAGTAGTCTCAGGTGTGCTTTCGAGAATGAACTCTATAAGTTCTTCGAGGTCTTTTGAGTTCTCTGTCATATCGTGGTTGTCGATTATATTATTAGTGCCTATCTGCAAGGTGATTATGTCCGGCTTCTGTTCTTCAAGGCATTTAGTCTCTTTCAGAGTTTCAAGTATGCCGTTTCTTCCCGGATAAGCCTTTATAGCATAACCGCTGTAGCCGGTATTGCCGTTGTCGAACTCGAAGCTCTCGCCGGTGCTTTCATTGGTATATTTCGGGGTATATCCCTCACCCTTTGAGCCTACCATATCAATCTTATGTCCCCATTCTGTGAGGTCATGGTAGATGAACTTGCGGTAAGAGCCTTCGTACTCCGGCACATATCCGTCCGTGATAGAATCGCCTATGCACATTATCTTTACTGTGTCCACGCCTTTAACGGCAGCGTTTACATTGTCACTGCTCAGATAAGGCATTGCGGTAAGAGCAATGGCAGCTGATGAGATAGTTGAAATGAATTTTTGCATAAAAATGCGCCTCCCTGTAAATTTCCCTAAGAATTATACAATCCTTTATAAGTTTATAATATCACACTGGTATAAAAATGTCAATAAAAACAACGATTTGCACAAAAAAAGGTCTCCCAAAGGGGAGACCGCAATTTTTGATAATAGTTAATTGTTACCAACTGTTATCTGTACATACAGACATTGTATCAACTCACCGGGTGAAGAAGAGCCGTCACCAGTCCATATCTCTATGGTGGAATCATTGCCCTTTCTGTAACCTATGAACCAGCGGTTGAGGTGGTTGTTTCCGTTTTCGCTCTTTATTTTGAGTTTTACCTTCGGGTCAGTGTACCAGAAGCTGTACTTCTTATTAAGAGCGTCACAGAAATCTTTCTGTTCAGGGTCTACAGGAGTCCAGGCTTTGCCGTTTCCGTCAGTTCCGCCAGCACCGTCAAGGTATGCAACAGGAACAAGGTCATAGCTTACACCCATACGCTGATCCATTTTTGTTTCAGGTGAAGCATAGGTAGCACCCTGTGCATAGAATGAATCGCCGGCCTCTTCATCCTCTAATATCAGGGAAACGACATTTGTATGAATGTCTTTTGCCTGAGCTACATCAGCAGCTCGTTTCGACTTTTTCACGTAACCGATCATGGTAGGGACTAATATTGCAGCGAGAACTCCGATAATTGCGATAACAACGATAAGTTCGATAAGTGTAAAGCCTTTCAGTCTTCTTTTTATCTTTTTCATCATGTTAACACCCCCAAAACGTCTGTCAATTGCGTTTCCTATGATTAAAAGAATACTCAGCGTATTAATTACATTATAATAGATTTGCCGTTTTTTGTCAATAGCAAGTGAACAAAATGTTGATAAATAATTAATACTTATTCAATTCATAATGCATAATTCATAATTATGGTCACAACAAACATTTCTGTAGGGGCGGATATTATGTCAAGACTCACATGGTATACAGGTGTGTAAAAACATGGTATACAGTTTTATGATAAAATAAAGGCATAAAAAGTAACCGAAAGGGGAGCTTAGAAATGCCATGGGAGAGTAAAACTGTGGAAGAAAAAAGAATAGCATTTGTAATAACAGTGCAAAAAGAAGGAAATATGAGCGCCGTATGCCGAGAATTCGGAATAAGCCGAAGAACAGGCTATAAATGGCTGAAAAGGTATGAAGCAGGCGAGAATATGTCTGACAGAAGCAGAGCACCAACAAGCAACAGCAGACGAATCTCTTCTGATATTGAAGAAAAAATACTGAAGCTCAGAACAGAAAATCCCGGCTGGGGAGCAAAAACATTAAAGAGAGTTCTTGAAGATCAAGGAGAGACTGACATTCCATGTGCAAAGACGGTAAACAACATATTGCTCAGAAACGGCTGTATATCAGCCGAAAACTCTGAAAAACGAATACCGTATATCCGCTTTGAAAAGGAACGCTGCAATGAAATGTGGCAAACCGATTTCAAGGGAGAATTTCTTATGAAAAACGGCAGATACTGCTATCCTTTGGACATAATCGACGACCATACAAGGTTTCTGATACAGATAACGCCGACTGAATCCACGGCAAATTTCGTTATCGGATGTTTTGAAAGAGCGTTCAGAGAATACGGACTTCCTGATTCGATATTGTCTGATAACGGTGCTCAGTTTGCAGGCTTCCGGCATGGCTTTACGAAGTTTGAAAAATGGCTCATGAACCATGATGTACTGCCTATACATGAAAGAATACGTCATCCTCAGACACAAGGCAAAATCGAGAGATTTCACCGTACTTTAAAAGAAGAGCTGCTTGCTCACACAAAATTTGAAGACATCATAGATGCTGATACCAAATTACAGCTATGGCGTGAAAAGTATAACACTGTCAGACCTCATTCAGCACTGAATATGCAATGTCCTGCACAGGTGTATACTCCAAGCAAAAGGCTGTATATTGAAGAAATCAAGCCGTATGAATATAGTGGAGAATTCCGCCTGATAAAAGTTAACAACTGGGGCTATATAAGGTTTGACAAGTGGCAGATATACCTTAGCGAAACTATGTCTGGTGAAAGAATTGAGATCCGTCCGGACGTTATAAGCGATTCTTTCAACCTCTGTTACAGAAATTTCAGGATCGCTTCTATCTCTGCTATCGACGGCAGCCTTATTCATAGAAAAATTTCCAGACTCTGAATGTGTATACCATGTTTTTACACACCTGTATACCATGTGAGTCTTGACACAATGGTCGTCCCTACAATTAATTATGAATTATGAAT
>DEBW01000063.1:17051-17712 GCA_002348905.1 Ruminococcus flavefaciens
GTCGTTAACAAGGTGGCTGACGACCATTCAAAAACTCTCGAAAAAGAAAAAGAGATAGCAAGGGAACAGGAACAGACTAAACGTGTCATCGCTCAGGAGGAAGGCAGGATTCGCCGTGAACTCGCTGACCAGCAGCGCAAAGCCTTTGAGGAGATTCAGAAAAAGCGTCAGGCGCACCCTTTCAGCACAGTATGTCCCGGATGTACTGCCACTATGGAGCTTGACAGAAGGGCGTGTATGCTCTCATGTCCGTACTGCGGACAGACCGTTGCTCTTGATCCCTGCCATGCCTATGATCCGATGATAGACGACCCTGACAGCATTTTCAACAAGATAAAGGGCGATGCTCCTGTTGAGAGGGAACAGCCTGCAAAAGCAGATACAGCTCCCAAACAGCCGGACGTATACGATAACCATGTCGCTCAGAATCTCGCAGGAAGCGGTGTAAAAATGGGTACTCCGAGAGATATGACGAAGCCTCAGTCTGTCATAAGACCTGCAACTGCTGCCGATAAAGCTGCCGTGAACACTCCGCCCAAGCCTGTAATGGAAAAGGTCGCAGAGGCTGCAAAGCTCATAGACACGAAGCCTGTCGAGAACTACGTCAAGCATAAGACCAGCGGTTACATACTCCCTGTGATATCCCTCGTGTGCGGTATCG
>DEBW01000079.1:0-233 GCA_002348905.1 Ruminococcus flavefaciens
AGTATCTTTCCCTTGTCGA
Organism: Ruminococcus flavefaciens; assembly: GCA_002348905.1. Taxonomy (GTDB): domain Bacteria; phylum Bacillota; class Clostridia; order Oscillospirales; family Ruminococcaceae; genus Ruminococcus; species Ruminococcus flavefaciens_O. The sequence continues at coordinate 20 of DEBW01000079.1, forward strand.
TAAAGCAAACGCTGTCGGCTATTTTTTCAAGGTCTGAGGTGATATGCGATGACATGAGGATAGAGCGTTCACCGCTTTGCAGGTACTCCATGAATATGTGGAGTATCTCGTCACGCACAACAGGATCAAGACCGGTAGTAGGCTCGTCCATAATGAGTATCTCAGCATCGTGAGAGAGCGCACAGGCTATTTGCAGTTTCATTTTCATGCCCTT
>DEBW01000079.1:273-1197 GCA_002348905.1 Ruminococcus flavefaciens
ATTTTCATGCCCTTTGAGAATTCTCCCAGCTTCTTTTTGAACGGCAGCTGAAAACGCTCGATATAACTGCTGTAGACCTTGTTATCCCAGTGTTCGTACATACCCTCGAAGATACGCCCCATATCCTTGGCGGTAAAAATGTCGTGGAAAGGCAGTTCGTCAAAAACGACGGCTATGCGCTTTTTTATCTCGGTCTCATCCTTTAAGTGGTCGAGACCGAGCATGGATATGCCGCCCTCATCGGGCTTGATGATATTGAGCATAGAGCGTATCGTTGTAGTCTTTCCTGCACCGTTCTGACCTACAAATCCCATGATACTGCCTTTCGGGACGTTGAAGCTCACGTTGTCGAGAGTGAATCCCTCATATCTTTTTGTGACGTTTTTTATTTCGATAGCATTTTCGTATTCGGTCATAATTATTCCCCCTTGATCATAAAGTCGAGCATTTCATGAAGTTCCTCCGCAGATATACCGCATTTCTCAGCCTTTTCGCAGACCTCCGAGAGCAGGCTCTCTATAGCCTTTAGCTGTTCTTCACGGAAAAGCTCGATATTCTGAGCTTTGACGAAACTGCCCTTACCGGTATACGATTCAATGAAGCCCTGCCTTTCGAGTTCTTCATACGCACGTTTTGTAGTCATGAAGCTAATTCTCAGCTCCATAGCGAGATTTCGCATAGACGGCAGCATTTCGCCTTCTTTGAGTTCTCCTTCAAGTATCATGTCCTTTATCTGACTTACGATTTGCAAGTAGATAGGCTCACCTGAGGCATTTGAGATATTGATATTCATTAAGTGTACACTCCTTGTGAAAGAAACTTTTCAGCCTTCCGGACAGCATGGAAAAGTATAATTGTATAATCTCTATGTATACAATTATAACACTGATGTTACACTTTGTCAAGTACCTTGCAAAAATTAGC
>DEBW01000079.1:1282-23821 GCA_002348905.1 Ruminococcus flavefaciens
TTGTTTCACGGACGTTGTTTGGGTATTTGCGGACGGCGGAACGCCGTCCCTACAATCTGCCAACTTAGTTCTGATATCTGAGTTCTGAAAACTCCATTCTTCCCAAATACACAAATCATTTTGAGAAACATGAAGCAAATGCCTATTTTAAACCTTGTAATCATGATTCTCAATTGAGAAACATGGACGATTATATGAGAATCATGGATAGATTCCGATATACAGCCGAGTTTTAGCACTTTATCGCATTCAAGTTTCTCAATTGAGAAACATGAACAGATGCCTGTATATAGCCTTTTCTATCATGTTTATCATGAAAAGACCTGTTCTTGAGAAACATAGCTTTATGATAATCCGACCTGTTATTTTGCCGGCGTGGGATAGGTAAGGGCGACTAATCAGGTAAGCGAGTTTACAAGCGTCCCCGTAATTGCGCTGCGGTCGCTTACCGCCAAAAAATAAGGACGGATAAACTCCGTCCTTACAGGTGTGTTCTCAGTTATTTTCTGATGTATTGCAGTAGTATAGTGTCGAACTGGGCAATGCCGTCAACAAGGTCTTTGGTGACTATCTCAGCACGTTCGGTAGGGGATATCTCACATTCATTTCCGTTGAATGATATAGTTATCAGGTCGTCCTGAACATCGAGAATATCGAATTTCATGATACCCTTATTGAATCCACGGCATCCTACCATATCAAGGCGTACAGTGCCTGCGTAAGCCTCTATCTCGTTCTTTTGCAGATAATCGTCTGACAGGTCAGCAGCGCCGAGATTGCCGACACGGATTATCTTGATGAAAGGAGCTTTCCTTATCTCGTAAAGCTCAGGATTCTCACGTATATGGTCGATATCGAGTATACAGGCAACAGAAACATCATCACCGCTTCCGTGTGCGGAAAGTTCGGGAAGATAGGATTCAAGCTCGTCAACAGCACTTTCGATATCTGCCTCAGCGAAAGAAGAAATGATAATGCGGTAGAAATCGTGGTGGTACTTCTGATTTGCGAAAGAGCCGTCAATGCCGTCGCTTCCGATGAATACGGCTGTAGGAAGTTCACGGCTGAAATAGCTTCTGAAATCGGAAATAGCATAAGGATCACATATAGAAGTAGTGACATTCATGAAGCACTGGTCGTCCCACGGTATAGGCTCGTGGTCTTCGCCGTTTTGATTGAAGGTAACGCATTTGCCGTCGCCGATATGTATGCCGAACCAGAAATCGTCAGTAAGAATTATACCTATAAGGGTAGCGCCGTAAACGGTACGGAGATTTACCTTATATTCAAAGCTTTTTTTGGCGATATCTGAAACGTCAGCAAGTTCATCCTCGGTAAAAGGGTACTCAGCGATATCCTCATCAACTTTTGCGTTCCACTTTGTAACGATACTGCCCATAAAGCGTCTCAGCTGGTCATCTATCTGTTTCTGAGTCTTGCAAGCGCCCAGTATTTCGGCAAAATTACGTGGGAAATCGTCATCATAAGAAGGATCGCTGTCGGTATCCTTATCAGTATCGCTCTCTTCATCGGCGTTGATATCATCATCTTCTTCGGATTCTTCCGGACATTTGAAAGCTTCTTCAGCGCATTTGCAGAAAGCTTCAACAGCGAACTTACTTCCACGGTCTGAGCGGAAACAGTCAGAACTTCCGTGACCGTCGCTTACGACTATAAGTTTGTATTTGTCAGTTTCAAGGCTTGCGGAAGCGTCCTGACAAACTTTTCGGCTGAGGATATGAGAAGCACCTGTAGTAGTATAATTAAAAGCACGGTACATTATTACACCTCCCTCAGTTAGCTGTCTAAAACGGCAGCTTATGCAGGTATTTTCCTCAAAATCGTCTTTGTTATAAATATTATATCACAACAAGAACCTTATTGCAATAGAAACAGCGAATATTTAATAATTGTTAATATAATCTAAAATAAGCGGAAAAATCGGGAAAATTTTTAGCGCAGGCGCTTGCGTAGAGCATACTTTTTAAGCATGATTTAACTAATAATAAATATTATAAGAGATAATACTTTATGGAATATGTGAAAAGCAAGCGGGGGATATCAAATACATATAATGATACTTTGCCTCTCAAAACTAACTTTAGGTAATAAGGTAGTACTGGTATACTCTTTGTAAATTTACAGAGAGTGAAATTAATGCTCGAATATACAAAAACACCGTATTTTTCGCCATATTAGGCTTAATATTTTGCTTAATTTACCAAATGCTCTTGATTGATTATGCATTTTGTATAAAAACGGAGTGACTTTTTTTGGAAGTTTGATTATTGACTGTTCGTCAGTCTCATGCTATAATAGCATCAATGAATAAGTTAAAAGAACGATTAAGGACACATATAACCTAATATGATAGTTCATATATCATTCTTGTGGCAAACTTATTAAAACGGAAAAAATTTTTATAAAGGACGGTATTATTATGAAAAAGGTTATCTCAGTTTTAAGCACACTGGCAGTGGCAGCTTCTATGACTTCTTTCGCTGCAAGCGCAGCAGAGTCAAACACCTACAAGCTCGGTGATGTTAACATGGACGGCGTTGTTAACAGTGCTGACTTACAGCTCACAAAGCTCGGTATGCTTTATCTCAGACCTCTCAGCGCTACTCAGAAGAAGTTAGCAGACATCAATGGTGACCGTCATGTAAACCTCGTTGACGTTGTGGCTCTTACAAACCACTGCCTCGGCAGAAACACAATAGATGAGGAAGTTACAGTATATTACGATGAGAACGGAAACGTTGCTGAGTATCTCGGCGGAAACGACGCTCTCAAGGTTGACTCTAACGGATATACAGCTTACGTTAACAACGCTGTTAATGATTCTGTTATCGGTCTTTCAAATTACGTTTTCCAGCACAAGAGCACAGATGCTACAACAAGCGTTTCTCCTTGGTGCACAGAGCTTAACTACAAGGGCGAGATAGCTTCAACAAATGTTTCCAACAATGATTACTACCAGTCTATCAGCACTGTTGAGAATGAAACAGGCAAGACTATCGGAGCTTCAAGAAATGCCTGGGGTTACATCGGCTTCACTCACGATTATATCGCTGAGGAGACAGCTCCTTTCATGACAAAGACTTACAGATACCTCAAGAATGCTAACGTTAACGACGCTCTCTTCTCTACAACAGGCTACGGCGTAGATGAGACAGTTGGTCTTGTAAACGCTGAGGTAACAAAGAGAGAGAACGGTATCGAGTTCATTAACCACGTTTCTGACGATACAGTAAACGCTTTCATGGCTGACGATTACGTAACTATCGACGGCGTTACTATCTCATACAAGGACGGCGAGTTCACAGTTGAGGGCATCAACGAGGACGAGATCGAGCTTCGTCACACAATGACAGTTACAGTACCAAGAATGGGTACTTTCGATGAGATCGCTGTAGTAACAAATACTCCTGGTCAGCGCTATGTATACGGTCTTATGTACGATACAGGCTCACAGAGCATGGCTGCTCTCGTTAAGGTAAGACTTGACAAGAATGCTGAGGCTACAGTTATCCAGTACAGCAAACCTGCTGATATGGCTACAACTATCAACTTCTATCCAAAGGACTGGGTACTTGAAAGAGCATTTGCAAATCCTGACGAAATGGTTACTCTCTTCGACAATGAGTACGATCCTAACCGCATGGTATTCCAGACAGTTCACTTCCCAAGAATGACAAAGAATGCTCTTATCGGTGCTATCAACGCAAGATATCAGATCACAAACGGCTTCACATACAAGCAGACAGCAGGTAACGTTACAGTTGCAGCAACTCACGACCAGATGTCCACAACAGTTGCTTTCAACAATGCTAACGACAACTTCACACTCGAAAATACAACAGCCGGACGCAAGACCGGTATCAGCTCAACAGATGCTGCTATGACTTATACTCAGGGCGGTGAGAGCTTCACTATCGCTAAGGCTGACGCTAACAGATATTACACACCAAACAGCAGCGTCACCTATACATACGGTGAAGAGACATCCAGCTTTACACCAGCTGAGGTTCTCGATCTCCGTACCCCAACCCTTTATTAATGGTACTTCTTTGACTTATATTGTATCATCTGAACACAGGGACTGTATTTCGTATACAGTCCCTATTTCTATGTGTGCTATAGTAAACAAAAATGCTGTGAAATATTGTGTAAAGTTACAATATTTTTGGTTTTCACAGAATTTTCACAAACTCCTTCTTATGGTGTGATATAATATTTATATGTATGTTTCGATTTGTAATATTACTGCGGAGGCTTTTTCTCTATGGACACAAATAATTTTGAGACTTTTTCGGTTTCGGATGCGCTTGAATATTTTAAGAAAAGCGCAGATGCTATTATACTTGCAGACGGTAAAAATGATAGATATAGAACTATTTTAAAAAGAAAAACTATCGCTGAAATGCTGCCTGATGAAGGTTCTTATCTTGAACTTGTTGAAAAACTATGGTATCATTTCAATAAAAGCGATGAAACTATTACCGAAAATTACAAGGTCTTTATACCAATGTCAGGAAGATTCAATGGCAAGTACAGCAAAAGACTCAATATCTTCTTCAATCATGCGATACACATCTTTCAGATGACCGTGCATCCTATCGTTAAGGAGGAGATATACCTTATTATAATAGATGAACTTGACAAAACAGAGTGCATCGACGAGAAGCTTACAACTAAAAAAGTCGATACCATTCAGAATACCTACCTATTTTCCATGTACTTCGATATCATCCGTGATACTACCAACAGCGTCTGTGTAACTGAGATATCTGACGAAACGCTGAATACACGCCTTAAATATTCAGAATGGCGCAAGACGATAGTTAATATGATATGGAAAGACGATCAGGAACTTTTCATGGAAAGAACTTCTCCGGAATACCTGAAAAAGAATTTCGCTCCCGGACGTACTTCCTCTTTTGACTGCCTTATGCAGAACCTCGAAGGAAAATATATATGGGTAAAGCTTATTTTCAGCCGTGCCGAGACTAAAAATGACGATGACTACAGATTTGTGTTCATGGTGCAGGATATCCACGAGAATACCGAAAAGTTGATATCTACCCTTAAAAAGTACGAAGACCTTGCTTCAAAAGATCCGCTCACTTCCGTCTATAACCGTGGAAGAATAGAGACTGAGATAGATAATGCTATCGACAAGAAGAAAAAGACCGGCGAGCCTATATCTATGATGATACTCGATATCGACTACTTCAAGCAGGTCAACGACAGCTTCGGACATTCTGTCGGTGACGGCGCACTTGTACGCTTCTCTGAGATAATCAATGAGTATATCGGTGATTATAATGCTGTCCTCGGACGCTGGGGCGGAGAGGAATTTGTCGTTGTCTTTTATGATACTAATAAGAAAAAGATAACTGATATCGCAGAGGAGCTTCGTCAGAAGATAGAAGGCGAGGATTTCGAGCGCATAGGAAAGCTTACCTGTAGTATCGGTACTACAGAAGTAAGAGCTGATGATGAAACGCTGAATGCGTTTGACCGCATGGATAAAGCACTTTATGAAGCAAAATCTTCCGGCAGAAACAACGTTAAATCCCTTTAATAGGCGTATAATTAAGTTTAATTGCTTGACATACAGTTCGTGTGTCAGGCGATTTTTGTTTAATATGCTGAAAAAACGGCGATGCACTTAGATACCTTTGACAAATGAAAATCAGTGTGATATAATGTAGCTGTGATTGTGAGCGGACTTTTCGGAGTATTTCGCCTTATCACAAATATGGACTGTTCAAAAAGTATGGCTTTTTGATAAATTGTCCCCTACATTATTTTTAGGATGGTATTATTATGAAAAAATTATCTGCTATTGCAGCTGCTATGCTGCTCACTTGTTCAGTTGCTGGCGTAAACGCTTTTGCTGCTGATGATTCCGTAAAGGTTAACATGACTATCGTTGACGGCGAAGGCAAGTTTGCTGTAACTCAGGAAGATATCGAAGTTACTGATGCTGACAGCGATGGCAAGCTCACTATAAATGATGCTTTCATTCTCGTTCATGATGCTAAGTTCGAGGGCGGTCACGAAGCTGGCTTTGCCACTGAAGAAGCAGAGTACGGTCCAAAGATCGTAAAGTTCTGGGGTGTTGAGAACGGCGGCGCTTACGGTTACTACCTCAATAATACAATGAGCATGGGACTTTCTGATGCTGTTGCTGACGGCGATACTCTCAACGCTTTCGTTTATCAGGATGCTACTGGATACTCTGATACATACAGCTTCTTCGACAAGACTTCCGGCGAAGCTGAGAAGGACGGCGAGATCGAACTCACTCTCAATCACATAGTATTCACGGCTGACGGTACTGCTGAAGAAGCTGTTGAGGGCGCTGTTATCACTATCAATGGTGAGGATACAGAGTTCAAGACTGACGCTGAGGGTAAGGTAACTGTAAAGCTCACAAACGCTGGCAGCAATGTTATCAGCGCTAAGTCTGAGACTTTAAAGCTTGTTCCTCCGGTATGTTCTGTAAACGTTGCAGGCGAGACTGAGACTACAACTACTACAACAACTGAGGAAACAACAACAACTACTACAACAACTACAACTGCTACAACAACTACTACAACTACTACAGCTAAGACTACAACTACAACAAAGAAGTCTGATTCAAATTCTCCTAAGACAGGCGATGCTGGCATGGGACTTGCTTTCGTAGCTATCGGCTCTGCTGCATTTGTAGCTTTCGCTGCAAGAAAGAAGAATGAGGACTAATTCAGTCGTCCTGAGCTGTCTTTTATCAATCATAACTGTACTCAGTATTGTTCCGGCAAAAGCTGAGTGCGCTGACTATACCGTTGATGAGGTGAACAGCCTTGTCAGCGGTATAATTTCTTATAAGCTGAACGAAACAGGAAGCGGCAGCGTTCAGGACTGGATAGACGGTATACTTACGGATAAAGCCGGAAAAACTTCTGAATGGTACGTCATAGCTCTGTCTCAGTACGGTTTCAGCGACTTTTCATCGTATGAACCGGCTCTGCTGAGTTATATCAGCAATAATAAGGTAGCCTCTGCAACTACGAGAGAGAAGTACGCCTTAGCGCTTTGTTCAGCCGGAAGTACCGACAGCTATATATCAGATGTGCTTGACAGCTCGATCGGTCAGCAGGGAATAATGAGCTGGATATACGGTCTGCACGTTATGAACAACGGCTACGGATGCAGTAATTACGATGCCGGTACGGTAGTTGATACCCTTCTTTCATTGCAGTACGATGACGGAGGCTGGGCGCTTTACGGAGGTACTGGAGATATCGACGTTACCGCCATGACCATAAATGCTCTTGCTCCTTATTATGACAGTGATCCTGCTGTTCATGATTCTGTTGAAAGAGGACTTGAAATGCTCTCGCTAAGACAGGAGGATGACGGAGGTTATCAGAGTTTCGGCACGATGAATCCCGAAAGCTCGGCACAGGTGCTTACTGCGCTTTCGTCACTGGGTATAGACTGCTGTACAGACAGCAGATTCATCAAAAACGGGTACAATATCATCGACGCTATGGAGCGTTTCAGACAGCCGGACGGCGGTTACAGTCATACCCTCGATGGCGGAGTGAATGAGAGCGCAACTGTTCAGACTCTTTACAGCTATATAGCTTATACAAGAATGTGCAGCGGAAAAACTCCGCTTCTTGTAATGGACAACCGCAGAACACCGAAAAGTACACCTGAACCTCACGAAACGCAGGAGACTGATATCAGGCAGGAGGAGACTTCTGCAAATACTGAAAAAGCTGTACATACAAGCGCAGTCACTACGGTATCAGCCAATGTAAAGAGTACGTCTGTATCTTCCGTGACGACTACAGCTTCGGCATCTTCAACAAGTAAAGTTACCACAAAAACAACGTCAGCTTCAAAGACAACGGCTACTTCTGAAACTTCTGAGACTTTTTCAACAGCAGAAACGTCAACAGTTGAAAAGTTGTCAGCTGAATCGGATGAAAACGAAGAAAAAGGCGGATACAAGCCGATCGCTATAATTATAATTCTAAGCACGGGAGTCCTTGTTTCACTGGTGATATTTGCTCTCGGAAAGCGAAACTATAAGAACTTCATATTTATAGCTATACTCGCAGGCACAGGCGTGGCTGTAGTTCTCATGACGGATATCAGCTCCAAGGAGAGCTACTACAGCGGAGAAAAGCCTCATAAGGAAAACAGCATCGGCACAGTAACTATGACGATACGTTGTGATACTATCGTCGGAAAGTCCGACTCAAAGGACATTCCCTCTGACGGTATCATCCTCGATACTACAGATTTTGAGATAGAAGACGGCGACACGGTTTTCGATGTGCTTACAGAAGCTGCTCAGACATACGGCATACAAATGGAAAATACCGGCAGTTCGGCAAATGCACATGGTATGGTATATATCGCAGNNGCCGAGCATATCCCTGCGGACGGCGTTATCCTGCCGCCTACGGCTTTTGATTTTGAGAGCGGCGAAACAGTTTTCGATATTCTCACAGAAGCTGCACAGACCTACGGCATACAAGTTGAAAACAGGGGCAGCGCAGGCAGTTCTCACGGCATGGTCTATATCGCAGGTATAAACTATATCTACGAATACGATTTCGGCGACCTTTCAGGCTGGGTATACCACGTAAACGGCATATCTCCGTCAAGAGGCTGCGGAGACTACGTACTGAGTGACGGCGACCGCATAGAATGACTGTATACCTGCGAACTTGGTCACGACCTTGACGAGGTATACGAAGAATGAGAAGCTTTTCTGAGTACAACCCAATAGTAATAGCTGTATTCTTTTTCAGCGTTGCCGGAGTTGTGATGTTCAGCGTAAATCCGGCATTTTCATCGGTATCTCTTGCCGGAGCTGTACTTCTGTTCACGGTCATGAACGGCAGAAAACGCCTTAAACTTCATTTGTGGCTGTTCACGCTCTTTATAATACTTGCACTTGCAAATCCTCTTGTATCGCATAACGGCAGGACTGTGCTCTTTGTGCTGAACGACAACCCTGTTACGCTTGAAGCTCTGCTATACGGCGTAAATTCGGCAGCTATGCTTGTCGGGACTATATACTGGTTCAGCAGCTTCACACATATTATGACAGCAGAAAAGCTCCTATACATAACGGGAGCTTTTTCGCCGAAGATATCACTTGTGCTGTCAATGGCACTGCGTTTTGTGCCGATGTTTCGTACTCAGGCTAAAAAAGTCAGTGATGCTCAGAAGGCAATGGGACTTTTTAAAGAGGACAGCATAATTGACGATATACGTGGATATATGCGTATTTTCTCGATACTCATAACATGGGCGCTTGAAAACGGCATAACCACCGCTGACAGCATGACTGCAAGAGGTTACGGAATTGGTCGGCGGACTGTATTTTCGAGATTCAGATTCACAGCAGCGGACATAGTATTTCTTGCTGTGAACATCATTCTGCTGGGAGTTTGTTCATTCGGAGGGATGAATATGCATTTCAGCTTTTACCCTGATATAACTCTTTCAGCGGAAAAAATACCTGCAATTGCCGGTACATCGGCTTATATACTTCTTGTGCTGATGCCGGTGATAATAGAAACGGAGGTCACGGTCAAATGGAAATACTTGCAGTCGAAGATATGACGTTTACGTATCCTAAGTGCAGTAAACCGGCTGTTGACGGAGTTTCATTCACAGTTGACAGCGGAAGCTTTATCGTACTCTGCGGAGCAACAGGAAGCGGAAAATCGACACTTCTGCGTATGCTCAAACGTGAGCTTTCGCCTTTGGGAGAACTCTCAGGAGAGGTGAGATTCTGCGGTAAGCCTCTTGCAGAGCTGTCTGAGCGTTCAGCGGCGGCTGATATAGGATTTGTAATGCAGTCTCCGGAGCAGCAGATAGTCACAGACAAGGTTTGGCACGAACTTGCATTCGGACTTGAAAACCTCGGAGTACCTCAGAGCGACATAGCAAGACGCACGGCTGAAATGGCGAGCTATTTCGGCATAGGTGCGTGGTACGGCAAAGATACTTCCGAGCTTTCCGGCGGACAGAAACAGCTCCTCTCGCTTGCATCTGTATTGGTCATGCAGCCGAAACTGCTGATACTCGACGAGCCTACTGCTCAGCTTGACCCGATAGCAGCAGCCGACTTTATCGCAACTCTTAAAAGGCTCAATCAGGAGCTTGGACTTACTATAATAATGGCTGAACACCGCCTTGAAGACGTAGTACCGGTTTGCAGCAGGCTAATGGTCATGGAGAACGGCAGACTTATCGCAAACGCTCCGGCGGAAGAAGTAATAGTGTCGCTCAGGGAAAGACCGGATATACTCTGCGGTATGCCGGCAGCTTCACGGCTTTACGCAAAGCTTGAAGAGCAGGGGAGAAGTCCTCTCAGCGTAAGGGACGGCAGAAAATATATTGAGGAGAACTTTTTCAACAGTGTACGTGCTGTGAAGGTTGAAAAGTCAGAGGTATCATCAACTCCGGCACTGGAGTATAAGGATGTTTATTTCAGGTACTCAAAAAATTCACCGGATATACTGTCAGGACTTGAACTTAAAGTGTACAAAGGCGAGATATTCTGTATGCTCGGCGGAAACGGCTCAGGCAAGACCACATCTCTCAAAGCGGCAGCAGGACTTGTAAAAGCCTACAGCGGAAGCATAAAAGTTTTCGGGAAAAAGCTAAAAGACTACAAGAACCGTTCGCTTTACCGTGAATGTCTCGCATTTCTTCCACAGGACGTACAGACGGTATTTCTCAAAAATACCGTTAAAGAGGAGCTTGACGAGGTCGGAGCTGATATATCCGGTTTCCCATTTGATTTCAGCGGACTTATGGATAAGCACCCTTACGACCTTTCCGGCGGTCAGCAGCAGCTTACAGCTCTTGCGAAAGTGCTTGCAGCTAAACCGAAACTTCTTCTTCTTGATGAGCCTACAAAGGGACTTGATGCCTCTGCAAAGCTCGAATTTATGGGAGTTCTCAGGAAACTGCGTGAAAATGGTACAACTGTAGTCGTTGTTACGCATGACGTTGAATTTGCAGCATTATGCGCCGACAGATGCGCTCTGTTTTTCGGTGGACAGATAGTTTCAGCAGGCGGTCCGGCAGAGTTTTTCTCTGAAAACAGCTTTTATACTACGTCTATAAGCCGCATGACAAGAGGTATTTTCGACAATGCGGTGACTGTTGAAGCGGCGGTTGAACTTTGCCGTCTTAACGGAAGGAGGAACGGAAGTGTTAGTGATAAAAAGCCGACCTCTGCGTAATTTTATACGTGTTTCTGTTCCGTTTGTGATAGTGCCGGCGATAGCAGTCGTCGGAGGTCTTACCTTTACTGAAAAGCGGCATATCATCTATTCTATGGCTGTAGCTGTATTTGCACTGCTGGTATTTTCGGCAGGCTTCGAGAAGAAAGTGACAGGTTCACGCAGACTTGTTATAGCTGCGGTCATGACAGCTCTTGCGTTTGCCGGCAGAGCCATACCATTTATAAAACCGGTAACGGCACTTACCATAATATCTGGAATATACCTCGGCAGCGAGACAGGTTTTCTCGTAGGCTCAATGACAGCGGTACTCTCAAACTTTTACGCAGGTCAAGGACCGTGGACGGCTTTTCAGATGCTTGCGTGGGGAGTTATCGGCTTTATGGCAGGAGTATTTGCTGAACCGCTTAAAAGTAAGCGCTGGCTTCTGCTGACTTTCGGAGCATTGAGCGGTATAGCATATTCATTCATAATGGATATATGGACGGTTTTGTCCTATAGTCAGGGATTCAGCCTTAAACTTTACCTCGCCGCACTTGTCACAGCCGTGCCGTATACTTTGTCATATGCGGTATCGAATGTACTGTTTTTGTGGCTGCTGTTCAAGCCATTTGGCGAAAAACTGGAACGTATACGGATAAAGTACGGAGTATAGATATTGGCAATAAAAAACGCAGAATTGCTGGGGTGCAGGGTGTCAAAATAACTATTTTGGGGACGTCGAGGACGCCGTCCCCTACAAAAATACTTGCATAGAATAGCTAAATGTAGGGGCTGGCGTCCTCGACAGCCCTTTATTCGACAATAAAATTCGACCTTTTATAAAAAATGACCGCACGAACTTTTTCATGCGGTCATTTTATATTATCCACGATGCTTACGGAGATATAGCCGTCTATAACGGCACGGGAATCCGTTCCCTCCGGAGCATCTTCTTTGTATTCGCCGTTAACTTTAAGACGGCAGCCGCCATTTTCGAGGTCGGCAATTTTTTGGTAGGCGGTCGAGAAAAAGTACCCGTTTGATACGGCAGTATCGTACTTTATACCTTTCAGCTCATCGAGCTTGCAGCCTGGGAAATTGACGTTGTATATCTGTCCTTCTCCGAGTCTTTTGTCGATAAGTTCCCCAAGCAGTTTTCTGAGGTAAGCGTCAGTGACTTCACGGCAGCTATCGACCTTCTCAGAGAAGGCGATAGAGTGGATTCCCTGGAATCTGCCTTCAAAAGCAGCTCCGCAAGTGCCGGAATACTGGATGTCCGATGCGGTATTATAGCCGTTGTTTATGCCTGAGAGGACAACGTCCGGTTTACAGGGCATAAGATAGAAAGCGCCTGAGCGGATACAGTCAGCCGGAGTACCGGTACACGAAAAGGCGTGTACACCCTTTACAGGAAAATCCTTCGGGTAAACGTCAAAGCTGTCATGGATAGAGATACCGTGCGAGGCAGAGCTTCGCTGTCCGTCCGGAGCGACCACCCAGACTTCCCCAAAAGTCTGAGCAGCCTCAGCAAGACGAATGATACCCTCGGCATAGATACCGTCATCGTTGGTTATGAGTATTTTTCTCATTATCATTATCCTTCCCTGATGCATTAGGGATGCCGCACAAAGCCCTACAATGCGGCTTGTGCGGTCTGTTCCTAATGACACTTTACTAATAACCCCGTGACACATCGCTGTGCCACGAGGTTATTGATGGAGGAAACAAGCAAAGTTGTTTAGCCAAGTTTCACAACGAGTGATAACTCAGCGGCGTATGATGCTGCATAAGTGGCACGTTAGCAGCGTATTAAGTTTTTCTCTTTTTTCATCCTAAAAAATTCATTTCAAAAGCATATAAATATTATATCACATTTATTAAAAAAAAGCAAGCCTTTCTATTACATTTTTTCAATTTCGACATAAAATAGCATCAAACCATATACATATAGTATATAAACTGAAATATATTGCAATATCTAAATGATAGAAACGCTATCAATAGTTATATTGAAACATATTCACTGTCTGAGTTGAACTGAGTAATATGCTCGTCTATATTCTCACGTTTTATATTGTCACCTATAACTATAAGAACAGATTGACCGTCAATGACAGGAGTTATCTCTGTTTTCAGCGGAGTTGCATTGATTTTCAGCCAGCCTTTGCTGTCAGAGTGCAGCGAGCCTTTTATCCTGAATATCTTACCGCAGCCGTTGTCGTTCATTATGGAGTTTACGACTGTTTCGATCTTCTCATCCGGCAGTTTGATATGCATGAAGTAGTGTACAGAGCTGAGAATGTCCTCAGGGTGGTACTTTTTTACGTAGCGTGAACTGCGGTATCCGGCATCTGAAAGAGTACGGAGCGTATTCCCGTCAAGTTCTGACCAGTCGCAGGAGATAACGTCCTTTTCGGTGAAGCGTCTGTCGCATTTTATATCGTCAAGGGCAGTATTCAGCCTTTCAAGAAGCTTTTCTGTTATTTCAGAGGTATCATCTCCGGCTTTTATCTTGCTGACGACGAGTTTACCGCAGCAGGCAGCCTCAGAAGCGAGAAGATACTCCATTTGTCCGGTGAGAGTATCATCAGTTTCGCTGTCGAGTATTCCAATGATGCTTCCGATAGTGAACCAGTTATCGAGCGGAGATTCGTGCAGTATATCGAAAAATTCGTCCATGTCAAAAATACCGGACGGTTCAACTATAACTCTGTCGAAATGCTGCATACCAAGAGATATCAGCTGAGTTTTGAATCTGCGTTTGTGACAGCATGGATCAGAAGTACCGGCTATCATTTCAAGCTGACAGTTCGGGCATTTTAGTTCTTGAAGCATGAGCATATCAACGTTTACAGCGCCGTAATCGTTGACGAGTATAGCTATACGCTGACCGCTGTCAAGAAGATATCGTGCGTACCTCAGCAGGAAAGTAGTTTTTCCCGAACCGAGTATGCCTGTGATAAGGTCAATTTTAGTCATATTATCCTTCCTTAGTTGTTTTTAAGCTTATAAGAAATACCGAGCCTTCACCCGGTTTGCTCGTGACGTATATTTTACCGTTGCATCTGCTGACTATCTCCTTGCAGAGAGCAAGTCCGAGACCGTTTCCCTGCGACTGACGGGAGCTGTCAGCCTGATAGAATTTATCAAAAATATGTCTCTGCTGTTCATCGGTCATGCCAACGCCTTCATCAATAACGTATATCTTGTAGTGATGAGGAGAACGTTCAAGCTTTACGGTGATGCATCCGCCGGTATCTGAGAATTTTATAGCATTTCCGATAATATTTGTCCATACCTGAAAGAGGAGCGAACGCTGTCCGGATATGGTTATTTCTGGCATTTCAAGGTCAAAGCTGATGTTTTTTCTGCTCCATTTCGGTTCGAGAAGAACGATAGCTTCACGAAGCTGTTCATCAAGGCGGTAAGTTACCGGAGCGTCGAGAGTTACCTGATTTTCAAGCTTTGACAGGCGAAGGATATTGTCGGTGAGGTCGTTTAGTTTTTCTATGCTGAAAAAGGCTTTTGAAAGGTACTCCTTACGTTCACTTTCTGAAATGGAATCGTCGCTCAGAAGCGTGAGATAGCCGTTCAGCGAGGACAGCGGAGTTTTGAACTCATGTGAGACATTTGCGATAAAGTCGTTGCGTATCATCTCGATAGAGCTTAACTCCTGAGCCATATAATTGAAATTTTCGACTGATTCAGCAAGCTCTTTTACTCTGCCTTTGTAAGAGAGCCTTACACTGTAGTCTCCGTGAGCGATTTTTTTTGCGCCTTTGCTTATATCTGAAAGCGGTCGGAATATGTTCCATACAGCGAAATATGACACAGCCGAAGCAAGTACCACGCTTATGATGTATACGCTTATGCTTCCGAATGCTGAAAAAGTTCCGGAATGGAAGCTTATGCCGTGTCTTTCCAGCAGGAGCATTATCAGTATGAATATTGACAGCAGAACGAATATAGTCGCAAAGAAAGCGAGTGTGAGCCTTCTTGCGATGCGCTTGTAATGGCGCATTTCCGGCGATCTGTTACACTGTTTGATCTTTTTCATTTTTTACTGCCCTGTAGCCAAGACCACGTATGGTCACTATTTTGAAATCGGGATTATTCTTGAATCGTTCACGCAGACGGCTTATATGAACGTCAAGGGTATGAGAATCTTCAACGGAGTCAAGTCCCCATATATCGTCAAGTATCTGCTGACGGGTAAATATCTGTCCGGGGTAGGATAGAAGCTTGTAAAGAAGCATGAACTCCTTTTGCGGGAGAATCTGCGAGCCGTTGGCA
Source organism: Ruminococcus flavefaciens (assembly GCA_002348905.1). GTDB lineage: Bacteria > Bacillota > Clostridia > Oscillospirales > Ruminococcaceae > Ruminococcus > Ruminococcus flavefaciens_O. The sequence continues at coordinate 16,837 of DEBW01000079.1, forward strand.
TCAGTTACCGACCATGTGACGTATTCGAGTGTAGTACCGCCGAAAGAAAGCTTTTTCTCGCTTGCACTTTTCACTCTGCGGAGCAGGGCGTTGATACGCATTATCATTTCGTTGAGGTCGATAGGTTTTACCATGTAGTCATCAGCGCCTGAAGTGAAACCGTCCTGTTTATCGGAGATATCGCCTTTTGCGGTGATAATTATAACAGGAGTGTCGATACCGGAACGACGAAGCTCTTTTATAAGCTCAAAGCCGTTCATACCAGGCATCATTACGTCAGAAACAATGAGGTCGATGTATTCTTTGTCAAGGATCTCAAGAGCCTTGTCAGCGTTTTCGGCGGAAAAGGCTTTGAAGCTGTTTTTAACGAGGGTACGGCAGAAAAGCTCACGCAGGTCTCTGTCGTCCTCGACAATGAGTATATTGAACATAGTATCCCTCCCAGAGTAAGATACAATAATTATAACATATTGCCGAGGCATTTGCAAGCGTGCGAATATCAGTTGTCAGAGCTCAGCTATTAGCTATTAACCTTTAGCTGTTAGCTTTCAGAGCTAAGTTCTAAGTTCTGATTTCTGATAGCTAATAGTTCCCAAGAACAGGTTTTATTTTGAGAAACATGATAGAAAAGGCTATATACAGGCATCTGTTCATGTTTCTCAAATGAGAAACTTGAATGCACTAAAGCGTTGAAACTCGGCTGTATATCGGCATTTGTCCATGATTCTCATATAATCGTCCATGTTTCTCAATTGAGAATCATGATTACAAGGCTTAAAACAGGCATTTGCTTCATGTTTCTCAAAAAGATTTGTGTATTGAGAAGAATGGCGTTGTCAGAACTCAGTTGGCAGATTGTAGGGACGGCGTTCCGCCGTCCGCAAATCCCCCGATAACGTCCGTAAACCAATATTATAAAAAATGAACTCCATGAACATGACAAAAAAGGCAGTGAAAAGCAAAGTTCCACTGCCTGTTTTTCGATATTAAATTGATTCAGAACCCGAACTTACTCTCATTCTGAGTAATTGAATGGAAATTTTCCTGCTGGTAGCCGCTTCCTGATTTTGGTATTACAGTGTAACCGCCTGAGCCGTTATTTATCATTATGTAGTCAGAACTGTTCGTGCTGAAATTCTGATTCCTGCCGTCAGAGATGAAAAGGTTTTTACCTTCTTTAAAGATTGAATATTTCCTGCCGCTGCCGGAGCCTGATTTTTGTCTTGAAATGTTAGTACGCACTGGTCTGTACGCTGCCTGCTGATTTTTTGTCTCTGTATTGCAGGCAGTGAGAGTAAGTGCAGATAATCCGATACATATGCATAGTAATGCTTTTTTCATAATATCACCTTATTTCCAGTAGTCATAATCAAGACTGCCGATAAAATCCGGAGTAAAAACATCCTTTCCGGCTGTATCTGCTGCACGGTAGAATATCGGCTGTGACATTTCGCCGTATATGTCTATCTCAACGAGATAATTAGTGTCAGGATCGTCATTCAGAAGAAATAAACGTGAATCCTCCATTTTCTGACCGTCCTGAACGGTATAGCCGAGACATTTTCCGACATCATCGCCGTTTATGCTTTTTTCAACAGTGCCGTATGGAACGTAAGTCCTGCCGTTGAATTCGATAGAAAGGTAGGTGTCCTCCTTATCAGCAGGGTTGACGAACTGAGACATATTGAACGCAACAGGATCAGAGGGCAGGTCACAGTCTATTTTCTTTCCGCATCCGGACAGGAACATACATAAAAGTACAGCCGGAATGATAAACGATTTTTTTCTCATAACATCACTTTAACTTCTTAATAAGCTTTTTGACAGCCTTTGTCTGACATATCATATATCCTATCATAGCGCCGGCAAGATTAAGTATCATGTCGTCGATATTGAATGAACCGCTCATCATGATAAGCTTTAGTATCTCAGTGCAGACAAGTATTACAAGTACGGTAACTATGTACTTCATATTTGACTTTACATTTTTCATGAATAACGGTAAATAGAACCCCATCGGCATGAAAACAGTAAAATTGCCGATGAGATCCTTTGTTGCTATTTCCGGATTTACTGTATTTTTTCCAAGAGATGAGAAATACTCGGAAATAGTTTTGAAAGGTATGAGGTTTATCTTGCTTTTTGCGTAGTCTATCGCAGACTGGTCGATGTACTGCTTTTTACTGTTTATGAAGAAGAGTACCGCAAAAAGTATGAGCGCATAGAACAGGAAAGAGATTTTTGCGATTTTCCTGCTTTTTCTTTTTTTCATTAGATCACCTGAGATTAATTATTTTCAGCTTCTGTCTTTTTCACGAGGTCGAATGATATCTTTGAATCATCGCTTAAAGTAGCCTTATAAACGATAACAGAACCGTCATCGCCGGTCAGAGTAATTGTTGCCGAACCTTTTTTGTAGAACTCAGCCTGTAATTCATTCGGATCACCGTATTCACACGGAGCTACCTTGACGATATCCTCATTGCTGCTTTCGCCGGTGTAGTGCATATCAGGGTTTATCTCATAGCCGTAGATATTTGATATATAGTGAGGCTTATGCCAGCAGTTCATGAAGAATCCTGCTGTGAGCATTCCTGCACTTATGATGCATCCGGCAATGATAAGCTTCTTGTTCTCGAAAAGACCTAACAGCAGTACGAACATCTGTACAGCGCAGAATATTACAGTCAGAATGTGTCTCGGCGGTTCAGCCAGTGTACCGTGAAGATAACTTGTAGCTAACTCGGCGAGAAGAAACAGCATAGGCGAGAGTATCAGCAGGCTGTACCACTTGTCTTTTTTTGCGTACCAGCCGAGAAATGCACCGGGGAATGTGAGCAGAGTCTGTATGAACCACGGAGGATAGTAGGTGAATATTCCCCAGTGAAGCCAGCAGAACGGTACTTGAACGAGGTAAATGAGCGGCTGGCTTATGAGGAAGAACACGAATGTTTTGCATGAAGCTTCGAGCGGTTTCTTGCAGTTGCTTATGATTATTATAGCAAAGAATATCCACCATTCGTAGCTTGAGCCGTTGTCTGTGAATGAAGTATCCTCAAGGGCAGGTATCACCAGCAGAATGCCGGGTATGATACCTGCTGCGACTGAGAATATCAGCAGTTTCTTCCATGTGAGGTCGATACCGCCGAAAAGTTTCTTTATATATTTCATTTCTTTTGTTTCTTTATCTTTTTAATTAATAATATATGTTGTATTCGTACTCGTCATAATCGTCGTAATCGTAGTTATTTTTGTACTCGTAGAAATCATTGGTTCTGTTGCTGAGGAAATCTTCAAGGATCTTCTGATTCTCAGGAGTATCAACGAGATAGTAGCTTTGATAGCGGAACTGTACTACAACAAGAGGCTTCTTGCCAATAACTATAGGAGTGCAGCTGTCGAAAACCTTCTGTAAGTCCTTGTTTATTCTGATATGCGAGTTGTCGTTATTGTAGCTGTCATAGCTGTCATAGTAACGGTTACTATCATTGAGGACTGTGATAGTTTCGAGATCTTCAAATCTGTCCTTATAGTAGTCATCTTCATCATAGTCGTCACCATAGTAGCCGAAAAGTGAGAATCTCTCGGACTCTATTGACTTGATGTTTGATTTTACGTCGAAACACCAGTGAGGTTCATAATTGATAGTTGTGTTCTGGCTTACTTCACCAATAGAATCATAGATGTCATATTTACTGATTGAAAGGTCAAGAGCATCGAGGACAGTCTTTGTATTTTCAAATGAATCAAGTATCCACATATTCTCAATGTATCCATATACCTTCATGTTGTCGAGATCTTCTTCTGTCATATTTTTAAGGTCAGCTTCGTAAGCGTCATGTATCTTGCTGATAGTATCTTTTGTTATTACAGCATTGTTTGAATTTGTCATAAACTTGTTGGAAACATTCAGGGTTGACCTTGAATTTCCTTTTAATGCTTCATTGTATTTTCTGTAATATCTGTCTTCAGAGTTGTTGTTTGCTATGTTAAGGCAAAGTTCGTTGGCTGCATATTCAGCATATTCATCTGAGAGGAGTATAGCCTTAGTGAGGTCAGAAACCATATAGCTTGGAACGTTATATTCTCTCATGACTGTGCTGCCGTAGATAGTCTGATATGAGATAGTTATGAAGCAGTCATCATGATAGCAGTTATCTGGATATCCGTATTTGCCGTCAGCTTCTTTTTGATTGAGATAGTTGTAAGAGTATTTATCAAAATTGAAGTGTCTGTCAGCTATTTCCTTGTTGAATTCAGTTGTAGCCTTTATAACGTCTCTGTCGTGGAACTGTATGTTATTAAGATCATAATCGAAAATTTTTTCGTCTGCGAATTCGAGGCTTACGCTTTCAACGCCGATAGCAGCAGGTACGTGTTTTGCTGCGCCGAAGCCGTCTGTTACCTTGCATAAAGTAGATACTGCAAATACGCTGAGAACAGCAGCAGCAAATCCGATAGGAGCAGTCCAGAATCTCTTGAATCCACGGCGGTTTATAACTTCCATGATGAACCAGCCTACAGCACACATAACTATAGCAGGGATAACATTGATATTGCCGCCGATAAAGAGTGACATTATGCAGAATACGCTGAGACCTGAGTTTACGTAGAAGAACATCTTGTATACGTAAGGCTTTGAAACGTCCTCAGCCTTTCTGAATTTGTAAAGGAAGAATGAAGCTGCGAGGTATATTAAAGTAACGATGAGCGCAACAGCCATCCAGCGGATGTACATTGAATCATAGAATTGTGTGTGACCTTCATAATCGACTTCGTCCATTGCTCCGAAGAAGTAGACACAGAAGAATATAACAGCTCCGATAGGGGATGAAGCAGTAAGAACAGGGCTGTTTATGATATTCTCGATAGTCATGCCGTATGATGATGAACTGATTATAAGAAGCCATACGCAGCATATAGCAGCAGGTACAGTAATAATAACAGCGATTATGCTGAAAATAGCTTCAAAAGTGCTTCCGCAGAAGCTTATTGAGAATACAGAAACAGTGTAGAGCATGAACATACCTGCTATAACGATAAATCCTGCTTTTATTATATAAGGTATGAATTGCGAAACATCTGAGAGGTCAACTATCGTGCATCCGACACCGAGTATCATAAAGCTGAGTATGACCGATACAAACACAGGAACGAGGTATATCAGAAGTCCTGAGATATAATCAGCGAAGAAGCGCTGGTTCGTGCTCAGCGGGAGTGAATAGTTCATATCCACAATCGGCTTCCTGTATAGGTAGTCGAAGTGGAAAAGAGCGATGACACAGCCAAGGAATATGCTTACAGCAGTAGTGAAGGCTGCAAGTACAAGGAAAGGTATGAGCATCAGGTAAATGTGTTCAAAGCTCTGATTTGTTTTAAGGTTTTCGAGATGCGCTATTATAAGAACTATAGCTGTAGCTACCGGAAGACCGAGAAGCTCAAGTACAAAGTTGATAATGAGTATCTTTTTGTTCTGTGCGATGTCGCTCAGGAATCGGTTTTTGAAAAAGCTTTTAGCTGTTGAGGTCGTTGCTGTCATAACCGAGCACCTCCAGTTCGTAGATAAATATTTCTTCAAGTGTAAGCGGTATCATTTCAAGGAGCATAGGATGCTTAGGAGCAAATGAAGCCTTTACGGTATCCTCGTCGCCCTTTGCTATGATGTAGTAGATACTCTGACTGCGTTCAAAGTGAAGCACTTCAAGACCTGTAGAAGTAAAGTCCTCTTTGGTGTACTCAACTGTAGAGCCGTCAGCATTCTTCGGGAAAACGACCTGTATCTTGTGTACTTCGCCTTTGAGACTGTCTATCTCACGGGAGAATACTATCTTTCCGTTGTGGAGCAGGGCAGCTGTATCGCAGACCTCGTTTATCTCCTTTAAGTTGTGGGAAGATATTATAGTAGTGAGCTGGCGGTCTATCATTGCATCGACGAGCATCTTCTTTACGATGATACGCATAGTAGGATCAAGACCGTCAAAAGCCTCGTCAAGCAGGAGATAATCTGTACGGCAGGCAAGAGCGATGATAACGATAGCCTGACGCTTCATACCCTTTGAAAAAGTGTTTATCTTCTTGTTGAGCGGAAGGTTTATTCTCTTTCTCAGTGACTCGAAAAGCTCCTCAGAGAAATTCGGGTAATAGTTCTTGTAGTAGTTTTTGAGTTTTTTCAGGGTGAATCCGCCGAACTGGACAGTTTCGTCATTTATGAAGAATACCTTCTGCTTTACAGCGATATTGTCGTATACCGGCTGACCGTCGATAAAGACTTCGCCGCTTTCCTGTTTGTAGATACCGGAGAGAAGTCTTAAAATAGTGGATTTTCCTGCGCCGTTAGAGCCAAGAAGTCCGAAAGCAGTACCTTTTTCTATTTTAAGGTCAACACCGTCAAGAGCGGTATAGCTGTCGAACTTTTTTACGGTATTTTTTAGTTCGATCATAGCAGTTCTCCTTTCCCGTTTTTACTGTAAATAATGTCGATGTGTTCTTTAAGAGTATCAGATTTTATGCCTCTTTCGTATGAGGCTTCAACTGACTTATCGAAATCAGCCAGTACAGCCGCCTGATAAACGCTGCTGTCGGGTTTTGCTATGAAGCTTCCTCTGCCGGGAACGGAATAGATAATGCCGTTTCTTTCAAGCTCCTGATATGCTTTGGCGACGGTATTAGGGTTAACGCCGGTATCCTTAGCAAGTGAGCGGACGCTGGGAAGCTGGTCGTTTTCTGAGAGAGTACCGTTAACGATCAGACCGATTATTTTATCGTGTATCTGTTCATAAATAGGTATTCTGCTGGTAAGATCAATAGAAAACATAGACAGTCTCCTTTCTGTAGCAAGTGTACTATGTTGAGTAATACGGATGTTACACTCATATAATATCACGTTTGATATGATTTGTCAATAGCTTTTTCAAAAATTCCAAAAGTTTACAAGAAAAAGTCTTGTAAATAAGTAAAATAGCTTAATATTCGGGGTGCAGGGGAC
>DEBW01000104.1:0-646 GCA_002348905.1 Ruminococcus flavefaciens
GTTATGCTGTAATTATTTTTTAGCAAAAGGTATAGACATTCTCTCTCGTTTGGTGTAAAATGATTATATGACTTCATCTTCGTCCTCCGTATTCTGATGTTGTGGTAAACTCATTTTACACCTTGGACGAGTTGAAGTCAACTTTTTTATTCCTTGTTGCACTTGATATTATAATCTAAGATCTTCCCCTCCGCATATTATGGTACACAGTCCTATGATTATAATATCTTCAAGCTTGTGTCGGATATTTCCATATCCTGTCCTCCTCGGCTCACTGATATTTTTGATTCCTTCTTTTAATTCTTCTATTTTCATATCTCTATTTTACATCTTTTTCTTTAAAAAGTAATGCTGTTGCCGTGCATAGTACTTCTGACCTTACATCAGAAATACTATGGCTTAAAACTTCTTTATCCGTACCGTACGAATGTGTCAGGCGGAGCTTTTTTGCATAATAAAAGCTAAATGAATAATATTCACTATTATGCATTAGAGATAATGTAAAAAAGTGAGGCTTATACGCTGAAAAATTTGCGTAGCGTACAAATAGCGTACAAACTCATTTTTCAGGAAAAAAGAAAACCCACAAACGGCTGTTTTAAGCCATCTGTGGGTTTGCTAAATGGTGACCCGTACGGGAATTGAA
>DEBW01000104.1:836-956 GCA_002348905.1 Ruminococcus flavefaciens
TACATTTTTGAACACCGTGAATCAAATCATGATAAAGCATAATGGAGGTAGTAATCATGAGCAGATATAAGAGTGAACAGACGGTATTCAGCCCGCAGAAAAAGAAATACGTTCCGCTGT
>DEBW01000104.1:1112-1251 GCA_002348905.1 Ruminococcus flavefaciens
TCGATGATATGGAACTGAAAGTCGGTGATGCTATCTCCCGTCAGGTAGAGCTTTGGAAACAGACCGACAGCTGCTATCACAGGGCTGTCCTCAGTGGAGATGCTGAGAAGATGCTTGGTCTGGAGAACTGCTTCATCAG
>DEBW01000104.1:1316-1796 GCA_002348905.1 Ruminococcus flavefaciens
GCTGTGCCTTCGGGTGCAGCCGTATTATAATTCTAAAAGATTAGCCTTGGTTTTCATCGCTATTCGGCCCTTAGATGCAAAACGACTTTTACTGTTGATTGTGTCAGCCATCTTCTGAATTACAGAGTCATCACCATTTATAAATAAAGCAAGTCTTTGCGTTGCTCGTGAGCAAGCAACATAAAACAGTCTTTTCTTGCTTTCATCCTGAAAACAGCTATCATCAATATCTACAATGATAACAACACGGCTTTCCAAACCTTTAAACTTACTGGCTGTAGTAAATAAAACAGAAGAGTTGCTCTTTTCATGCGTTATTGGTATGCCAGCTATTTTATTTGTATTAGCAAGAATTGAATCTTTTTCTGTTTTTAAAGAAAGAATAACAATATCAGAATAATCATATCCTGTTTCAGGATCAACGAATTTTTTTAGCAATCTCGCTAACCTTGTAATAGGCTCGCCGTTTACAAAACTTAT
>DEBW01000104.1:1825-2875 GCA_002348905.1 Ruminococcus flavefaciens
GATGTCGGTTCACCATTTATCATCATGATTTTTTTATCTAATTCTATATCTATAACATTATATGATGTCAGTGCAATTTGATAAGTATTCCTACAGTTTTTTGATAATAACAACCTACATTCTGAATTTGATATCCATTCAGGTATTTTACTTGTCGTTAGCATTTGGTTTTTATCATAAAAAACCCAGAAATGTCCTTCTTTTAGTTCCATATAATCCTTAAAATATATTATTTCATCATTCAAAAAATCTTGTCCTTCATCAATAATAACATCGTCATACTCCAATTGTTCCCAATCTATTTGTTGAAGTTCAGAACATCTTTTCTCGTGTGATGAAGTGTCTTTTCCAGGACGATATTTTGCGATAAATGTGTTGATATTGTAGTAAGTGACATTTTCAAAAGGATACATATGCTGTAAGTAAGTGAACAGGAATCTATTAAAACAAAGAAATAACACATTTCTTCCTTCTGCTCCAAGTCTTCTTGCTGCTTCTTTGGCTATTAAGGTTTTTCCGGTACCAGCTACCCCTTGAATAGTTGCGTTTTTCTGCTCGGATATATAATCCAGAAGTCCTGACTGTTCATTTGTCATTTTTAAAAATGCACGATCCAACTCTCCTTTCCTAACACTTGGAGCAGATATAAGCTTAAAACTATTTGCAATTGCATTTAGTATTTTTGAATACTCATCTTCAGATATATTCACTTTATTTCTTGAAGCATAAAAATCGAATATATCATATATAGCCTGACCTTTTTTTGAAAAATCTTCATTTCCCATAACAGCTCCTGATATTTCTCGATATTTAAGCGGAAAACTCTTGATTTTTTCCTTTATATCACACGTTGAGAACCAAACAGCCGCCTCTATCGGAAAGCGATCGCTTAAATCAGGGGAAATACGATCTAAAAGTTGCCTGTAGTGATAAACGCCATCAATTGCTTGAGAAAGAGGATCATTCTTTTTTTGCGGATTTAAGATATTTTCTTCTTTGGTACTTGTATTGATCTGATGAAAAACACAATCCTTATAGACAATATCTCAT
>DEBW01000104.1:2882-7676 GCA_002348905.1 Ruminococcus flavefaciens
TTTACTTCCAAAACTAAAGCTCCTAACTTAGGATTGAGAATTAAAAAATCGTTTTCTTTCCACGTGGATTTCCACTTGTTTCCTTTCTTTACCCATTGAACAGAATGGAATACTGTGAAATTGTTCCCCAGTGTTTCAAGTAACTCATAAACTCTTATTTCAGAGTAGGGAACTTCTTCCAAATCCTCTTTTATAGGATAGATATTAGCCATATCAATTTAATTCTCCTTTTATTTTATCGAAATCAATTTCGTATATTCTATAAGCGTGCCATCCTTTGTTGTTAAAATAGTCTATTCTTCTATCACTTGTATCTGGTTGGCATATTAATACATCTTTTGAAGGCCAGGACATTAAAATATCATCGCCCTCATCAGACTTTTTAATAATTGTTTCAAGATACTCTGGAAATGAAATACCTAAATTAGCCAATTTGTCTATTATCACCTGATCTTCTTCTGAAAAGTAAGATTTTAGATCGTCCCAAGAATTAAACATAGTTGTCTGATAAGAATGCTCTTTATCAATAGCTCGGCTCATCTTTACAGTTTTATCTACAACTATTTCAGCACCATTAAGTACATCATATCCAAGAAAATATTCTTCAATATAATTCCAGCGTTCTTCATCTGTTTTCAAGTCGTTAAAAAACTTTTTGAGCACTGCAACATCTCTTTCGTGTTTATCTTTTGCTTTTGTAACATACCTGTTTAAATAACGAGTATTACCCATAACAATGCTTTTTATCTTATTAGGATCATTCAAACGTATAAAGATCTCGGGTTCCTCACCGCCTGCTACTTCATAAGTTATATAATCAAATACAGACAAAACTTTTAATGCAATGCTTGAACTATCATCAGGAACAAGACGCATATATCCTGAATATGAGGAACAATTTGCGCTTTTACTTATTTCATGAATAATCTGTGATTTTATTATTGACCTACGCATTAGCTCCTTGAAGTTGCCATTTGTGATTGTATACTGATTTTTACCAATAGAATCGTTTACTCTATGCTTTACGCATTTACCGTCAGGATCAACCAGATCAATTATTGAATTGGCTATAATTCGTGCCTGGGCAATTCCAAATCTGTCCTTGATTAGTTTAGCAAACTCTTCGGGTGTAAAATACTGATTACGCTTTTTAGTATAAAGTGTATTGGCAACATATTCAAAATCATCAAGAATATGTTCTCTGATTTCAGATAGAAGCAATTCTTTTCGGGCTTCTATGGATACCTTCTGCCTTGGAGAAATATAATTTCTTATAGAGGGCATTATATCAACTTTTTCCTTAGATGTAGAATTTGAATTGAAGTACCAATATTTAAACTGTGGGAAAGAAATATTAGGATAAAACTCTTCCCAGATGCTCTTTAGATCAATAGAATATATATCACCTAAATCACTAAGTACAGTTTTACCATCTTGTTGTAGTTCTCTATTTCTGCCCTTCTCAACAAATCTCATGTATTTACCATATTTTGACGAAAGGACCGTTTCTTCATTATCTTTAAATACACATATAAAAGCTTTAGTAAATATGCTTTGAGGACGTGAAATAATGACTTTGAAGTTATACTTTTCGTAAAAATCTTTTTCCAGCATCAGAAGACAAGTTTTTAGTTTATTTATACACTCATCTTCGTTTTTTCCTTTGAATATATAAGTAAATGAACCTGGTGATATAAGAAAGCTACGTGCATTTTTCTTGCTTTTATAGGTTTCGTATATTCCTTCAAGTACCTGTTTTATTTGATATTGTCTAATTTGAGACATACCAAACAATGCGTTGATGTAGGACATATCATTATAATAGTTATCAAGTATAGCCTTTCCTTGCATCGCTTCTTTTCTGGCAGCACGACCTATCTCCTGAACATAATCACATAGATTTCCTGTTACAGCGTAGTGATAAACATTCTTTACGTCATCAACATCTACTCCCATTCCAAAAGCTTTTGTTGCAAGCATGACAGGTTTAATGCCTTTACGGAAATCATCAAAAATAGATCGCTTATAATCATTGAAAGCTTCTGTGCTTAGTTCATTTATATTTCGACCAGTATATGTTCCTATTCGTTTATCTACAGTTATTCCTGCAAATCCTCTTAATCCTTTTGAAGCATCTCCTGCCAACGTTGCATATGGAAAATAAGCTATTGTTTTTTCGTTATTATTGAGCCATTGCTTTATACGTGAATTAAGATCTTGAGTTTTGGCCGCTTCATAATCAGCTTTAGGCAATTTCTTTCCTTCATTTTTATTGATGATTTCAAAGCTGATATCGTTTCGCTTAACATAACCAAGATACTTAACAGGGTTTTCCATATACAGACTTATAATAGTGTCACTTACTGAATCATCAATTCCACCATTAATAGCAGTAGCAGTAAATGCACAGACTGGAAAATGATAAGTTTTACGCTTTATTCCCTTTGAGGTTTGAATTTGATTTCTCAATCTGTTAACATACCCACCAAGATACCAGTAGTCAGGTCTAAATCCAACGCCCCATGTTGTAACAATGTGTGCCTCATCGACGATAAGCAGACCTATTTCACGATCACCAATTATGGTCTCGATTGAATATGAGAGTAATGTTTCTGGACTAAGGTATAGCAGATCAACTTTCCCATCTTTAATTTTTTTAAGAACCGCCTCTTTTTCTACCTGTGAAATGAGATCAGAATTAAATGATTCTACTCTAAAATATCCATTTTTATTCAGTTTTTCTTTTTGGTCTTGCATAAGTGCTTTTACTGGTTCAATTATTATCGTAAGTTTACCATATTTTTTTGCAAGATACACAGCAGGAATTTGAAACATTACAGATTTTCCAGCACCAGTTGATGCTGTGATAAAAATATCTCTGAATGAGTTTCCTTTTTTTGCGTTATATGAGTTTTCTGCCTGATGAATAATCTCCTGTATGATTTGTGCCTGAGATAAATCTATTATTTCATTATTTATATCAGGGTTCTTATAGAACCTGATTTTTCTAAAAGAGTTGAACCCTCTAATCTTTAACTCGTTTTTGGCAATTTCAATTAGTTCTGCTTCAATCGTCAATTCTTCGGGAAGTTTCTCGCTAAATGTAGTGAGTTTCATTCCGTTTAACAAACAATATGCTTTTAATGAGTTTTCGATTCTCGTTGCAGTTGTACTTTCATTGGATTTAACCGCAATTACACCAGGATTGCTTTTCTTAATTCTGTTTAAGTCTCTTAAATATGTATCAACATCATCGTTAATAAAAACAGTATAATCACTATTGAGATGATTATCTTCAATAGTTAGATTAACTGGATAGTAATCTCTTATAGAAATAGCGGCAGTTTGATCATATTCATAATTATAAAAACTACAAAAAAGTGCACCTTCTATATTTGTGATTGCATTATATACCAATGTAAATCGCTGGCATTCTTCACTTGGCTCGATATTTGTATCACCGTTTAAAACAGATGATATTTCAGATATAAGCTCAGTTGACATTTCAAATTCAATTGGATAATAATCAGGATATAGATTATTTCTTAAAATAATAAGTTCTAATCCATCTTCTTCAACAGCATCTTCAACACGATTCTTTATTAACGAGAATTCTTCATATGTAGTCCATGCACTTTCATCATCTTGCAAGGAAATAAGCGCCATATCTAACTGTTTCTTATAATTTTTATCAAAATTAAGTACATCTCTTTTTTTGTTAAAATCATTCTTTATCAAAGGCTCAATGTTGACTGAAGTTAAAAAATCAGTTTTGAAGCCCTTATACACAATCAGTTTCATAATAACTAACTCCTTTATTTTGATAATTGAGTAAACTATTGTTTCTATTGCACTAAACAACTAATAATCCTAAAACGATTATATCACTATTCACTAAATAAGTCAATATTTTGAAATACATTTATACAACAACAGATACCATATTTATAAATGATGGTTTTAGCGACTTAGAAATAGAGTAATCGTATCTGATTCGTTTGCTTAAAAGAAAAGAGCCAAGAAGCAAGCTTCTCAGCTCCATAGCCTTATTCAATCCCCGTAAACATCACCTGATAACTCAGCCCCGTAAACTCCCTGAGAAAATCCATATCCGAGAAATTCAGTCCGTAGTTATGGGACTTGCCGCCCTCTTTACCTGTGTAGAGGTACTCCATTTTCTCCTGATCGAGATGCTCGGTGCGGAGAGCTTCACGGTCGAAGCCTTTTTCTTTCAGGTGATAGAGTACGATGCGTGAGAGCTGCACCTGCACGATGCGGTAGCTCTCGGTATCGGCACAATGATCGAGAATTCCCAAAATATCGAAGATAGTTTCTGTATCTTTAAGGTGGTCGGTATCATATTCGGCTTCGGGGCTGTACTCAATATACTTATCATTGTTGAGAAACTGCACAGTACAGTTCACATACGGAATGATCTTCAACTGCGTTTCCAGGCTGATCTCACTTCCACGGCGCAGGCTTACCCAACGCTGTGACAGGGAGCTGACAGACTTGAACACGCTACGCTTTTTGTTGGCTTCGGGAATGATTGGCGTATCGTCCTCGTTTATCAGGTAATCTATCGGAACATCGAAGTATTCCGCTATTCTCGTTATCATTTCAAGATTAGGCATACCGTCATTTACCCATTTGGTGACGGTTGCTGCCGAGATGCCAAGCTCTGTGGCTAATGTCCTCGGCTTGATTCCTCTCTCATCGCAGAGTTCATTATATTTTCTCCAAAAGACAGTCATTTTGTGTTCCTCCAATTTGTGCAAAAGGCAGAACTTAACT
>DEBW01000104.1:7785-16216 GCA_002348905.1 Ruminococcus flavefaciens
GATTGAAACGTGTTATTTCTTGATTTATTATAGCACATCATACGCAATCTGTCAAGAGAAATAAAAGAAAAATTACAAAAAAGAGGAAACCGACAAAATGATTAGTATTTCATGGGGAGAACCCCGACCACTGCGGCAGAGGACAGATGCAATTCCTTTTCCGCTCGATGCTCTGCCGTCTGTCCTGCGGGATATGGCAGGAGCGATCTCGGTCACGACTTCCACCGATGTTGGAATGGCAGGGACGGCTATGCTCTCGGCGGTAGGCTACTGCTTCACAGGTCTGTACAGGCTTGCAGGAAAGGCAGACCACACAGAACCGCCTGTGCTGTATTCTATCATAATAGCACAGCCGTCTGAAAGAAAAAGTCCTGTGATGCACTTCATCAAAGCTCCGTTCGATACCTTTGAGAGCAAGTACAACAAAGACCACCGTGAGGAGATGTACAAGGCACAGCAGGACGTAAAAGCTATTGAAGCCCGTGTCAAGGCAATGGAAAAAGAGGACGAGCCTGACACCGCAGCCATAGCAAAGCTCCGTGTGCAGGCAGACAATATTCGTAATACAACTCCTATCCGTATCGCCGTTGACGATATAACGCCCGAATCCCTTGTGATTGAGCTGAGCGAGAATGATTCCCTGCTGATGATCTCGGACGAAGCCGGAATGCTTTCCAACTTCAACGGAAAGTACAACGGCGGTATTCCAAACCTCGACTTGCTTCTGAAATCGTGGAACGGTGAGAAGTACATCTGCAACAGAGTTATCCGAGGGCGAACGGAAATATCCCGTCCTTATCTTTCTGTTGCACTCGCAGGTCAGCCATATATCTGGGATAACATGATGAACGACACCGCTTTCAGGTCAAGCGGTCTGATCGCACGTTTCGTTCCCTGCTTCGCAAAAAGCGATGTGGGAAAACGGCGGTATGATACCACTCCTATATCAAAAGAAGTCAGAGAGCAATATCACGATTTCATTCATCAGCTCCTGAAAGGAAAGAAGGATCACAATGGAGAGGAAATGATACTGCACCTGTCCCGTCATGCTTCCGAGGAATATATAGATTACTGCAATAACTATATCGAAAAAGAGATCAAGGAATCCATGTGCTGTTGTCAGGACTGGGGCGGAAAGTTTCACGGGCTGATACTTCGGATAGCCTGTATCCTGCATTGTGCGGACTGCTGTTCCAGAGGTGTTGAGCCGTCCGATGAAAGCGTGAACCATGATACGCTTGTGAGGGCTTTCAATATCGCTCACTATTACCGCTATCAGGCGATATACGGTTTCAGCGTGAATGCTCCCGATAGTAACATTATCAAGGCTGAGAAGATAATCCAGATATTCAAGACAAAGAACATCAGACAGGGCTTGAAATCCGACCTCTATCACGCCTGCCGATGCAATCTTTTCCCCAGTGCAAAGGACTTCTACTCGGCACTTGATACGCTCGCTGAGTACGGCTATGTAGCCTACGAAAATGTGACCGCTGCCAACAACAAAAAGGCTCAGATGGTTCATGTGAATCCTCATATCTGAATCCCGTTGGATTTTGTGGTTTTTGTGGTGGCTGACATTGAAATGGCGGTATAGCGACTTTTGCAAGAGACAGACCTGAATGTTGGTTGCCGGCGGTTGATGTTGGTTGAGCATTTTTGCGGAAAGGAGGTGACGTGTATGCCCGATATGGAAAAGGTTGAAAAGCTGACTTCTATCCTTGAAGAAAGAAGCGGTCTGGATGTTCGTGAAGCGGTAGTTCGTTTCTACAACTATCTATCAATCGAAGAGACCAGAATTTATGATAAGGAGACAGACTATCTGCTTGACACGCTCGGTGTTGAGATTGAGCTGCCGTTCTGATTCAGGATAGCGAACTTGGACATTTTTGTCCGAGTTAAAATTTGAGGATAATCGCATAGACTTTAGCTCACTTTTGAGTGAAAAAGTCATGAGCAGAATCATCATTTTTGAAATGCTGATTTTCAAAAAATGTAATGCGGATTTTTGAATAAATGCGCCCACATTTTCGGCTGCTCCGTCAGCCATTCTTTTCCCGTCAGGGATAGCCCCGCAGGGCGGAGTAGTTCTTGGGGCGGTCTTATGCTGCCGCAAGTACTACGGAGTTACAAGCGGCGCTCTGCACCGTTGTAACCGCTGCTCCGCAGCTTTTTTCCTGCGACCATCACTTGTGTCGTTCAGGGAAAATTGCCCGTCAGGGCTTCCGCCTCAGCGGTCATGAAAGGAGTTGATGCCTATGATTTTATGATTGGATTTCATAGAAAGAGAGAAGCAAATCCAATGAACAAGAAAGGCGAATTATGAAAGAGAAAAGAATCTCATTCGGACAGGGCAAGGGTTCGATTGCCCATAACAATCGGGAGTTCGTTGCGGACAATGTTGATGTATTCCGCACACCCGATAATATTACTTTCGTGTGTCAGCCGATAGGCGAAGCATACGATCAGCTTTTTGCTGAATCCACCGAGCGTTACAATGCAAAGCAGAGGCGGAATGACAGGAAGGTTCACGGCAGCTACTATGAGCATCTTTTCGGAGTGAAGCCCTGCAACACAGTCCGCACCGCTGCCGACAAGCGTAAGAGTTTCTATGAGGACGTTGTTCAGATCGGCAAAAAAGAAGATTCGGGATACGGCACCGAGGACTTTCAGCTTGTGGCTGATTGCCTGAAAGAGTACATGGAAGGTTTCCAGAATCGCAACCCGAACTTCTATGTTTTCAATGCCGTTCTGCACATGGACGAAGCAACCCCACACCTGCATATTGACTACATTCCTGTCGGGCATTATAAGCGTGGTCAGGACGTTCAGAACGGTATCGCCCAGGCTCTCAAAGAGATGGGCTACGGCGAGGGCAAAATGGCGATTGCCAAATGGAGAGCTGCCGAGGTCGAGGTGCTGAATAAGATATGTCTTGAACACGGTATCAAACCCCTTGAACCTGAAAAGGCAAGAGGGACATTAGAGATACCTGAGTACAAGGAAAAACGTAGACAGGCTGACGAGTTGGCAGAGCAAAACGCTCAGGTCGAAGCGGAGCTATCGGAGAAGCAGGCAAAGAGCGAAAAGCTCGATAAGGAGATCGAGAAAAAGCTCGCTCAGGTCAAGGTCATTCTCAACTATATCCCTGATTACGAAAAGGAGTTCAAGATCGAGGACGATTGCAAGCAGCTCTGCGATGAGCTTGGCGGACTGCTCGACGGCAAGCTGTCCATTATGAGAAATAAGGACAGCATCGTTGCTAAGGTGCAGAAGCTCTGTCAGCTCGTCAAAAAGGTCAATGACAATGCCCACAAGTCGGGCAATACGATCTATTCACTTCACGAAAAGCTCGATGCCACGCTGAAAGAGTGCGATGATGTCCGCCAGAGGTTAAAGCGTACTTCGGGAGAATGCTCGGAGCTTCGCCGTGACAATTCAGCTCTGCAAGCACAGGTAGATGAGCTGACGGAGTTTGTGAGCCTGCTGAAACGCTACGAACCGCAGAAATACGCTGAGGTCAGACAGACACAGGAATATATCCACACTCAGCGTGAACAGGAAGTACAGCAACAGTTCACCACCAGAAAGAAAAAGTCGTGGGGACTGGAATAATATACAACAAGATAGAAAGCAGGGGAAGTACCTGCTATGGAGGGAATAATGACTACAAATCGTAAGAACGAGCTTATCGCTCAGCTCGTAAATATCCTGAGCGAACTTATCGAAGCCAATGATTCCGAACAGGTGTCTGAGGTCAAGCCCGATGCCGTGGAGATGCTCACCGTCCGTGAGTGTACCGAAGCAGTCAAGGGACTGTCAGAGCATACTGTCCGTAAGCTGATCGCCCAAGGAAAGCTCCCTTACCTGAGAGCCGGAGACGGCGTTAAGGGGAAGATGCTCATCAACAAGGCTGATCTGCTTGCCTACTTCAACGGACAGACAGCGAACAGATAATTCTGTACGCTGAGAACGGCGATTTTACGCTGTTTGAACGGCAACAGACAGAAAATCCACAAACACCATAGAACAAAGGACATAGATTTCGGCATACTCCCGAAAAAGATAGAAAAAACTCTTGACAAAAGCCCGATAGTGCGCTAACATTAGAGTAACAGGAGTATGCCATAAAATCTATGTTGACAGAAAGGGAATCAACCTATGGCTACGATAAGAAAAAGAGGAAACTCCTATCAGATCAGAGTTTCCTGCGGATATGATACATCAGGTAATCAGGTCGTTCAGACTATGACTTGGAAGCCTGCGGAGAACATGACCGCCAAACAGGTGGAGAAAGAGCTTCAGAAGCAGGCAATCCTCTTTGAGGACAAGTGCATGAAAGGTCAGGTCACTGCGAATATCAAGTTTCAGGACTTTGCCGAACAGTGGTTTGAAGAATACGCTAAACTCAACCTCAGAAATACGTCCTATGAGCGTATGAAACAGCTCACTGTGAGGGTATATCCTGCGATCGGACACCTCAGACTTGACAAGATCACCAGCCGTCATATCCAGCAGTTTATCAACGATCTGGCACTTAACGGCAAAAGCCTGAAAAACGGCAGACCGCTGTCGAGAAAGACAGCCGTTCATCACCTCAGCTTCATCAGCGACGTGTTCAGCTACGCTGTGAAGATGGAAATGCTCACCGATAACCCCTGCAAGCGTGTTACCGTTCCGAAGGGCGAGAAGAAGGAGAAGGACATCTACACTCTCGAAGAAGTCGCACAGCTCTTTCAGCTCCTTGAAACCGCACCGCTGAAATACCGCACTTTCTTTACTTTGGCGATATACAGCGGATTCAGACGTGGAGAAATGCTCGGCTTGGAGTGGAAGGACATTGACTGGGAGCATAATGTTATCAGCGTCCGCAGGACGAGCAATTACACCGCTTCAAAAGGTATCTATACCGACACTACGAAAACAAAGAAGTCTCAGCGTTCACTGAAATTTCCTCAGAGCGTCATGGACTTGCTCCGTGAGTATAAAGCGGAACAGGACGAGGAGCGTATAAAGCTCGGCACGAAATGGCAGGACTACGACCGCCTGTTCGTGAAGTGGGACGGCAGACCGATGAACAACAACACACCGTATTTCTGGCTCAAAGAATTCTGTGAAGAAAACAATTTCCGCTTCTGTGATATACACTCCCTGCGACACTTCTATGCCTCAGCTCTCATCAACGAGGGCGTTGACGCAGCCACCGTGTCAGGAGCGTTAGGTCACTCGACGATAACTACCACGACTTCTATCTACTGTCATGTGTTCAATCAGGCTCAGGCGAGGGCAGGAGATGCTATCGCATCGGTGCTTGACTTCAAGAAGCATGACACGGACAAAGGACAGCCCGAAGCTGTATAAAGGACAAGTAAAGGACAGAAGCCGATACGGGATAAAAAAATAACTCAGAAATGGCGATTTAACGTCATTTCTGAGCCTTGTGTGTGGTGACCCGTACGGGAATTGAAAGTCAAAATGGACGTTTTCTTGCATCTTGTGATTATTGGATTTTGCCTGTATTACGCAATTTTGAAGCAATTTACAGAAAACGCTTTTTTCTGGTTTTTAGTGCTTTTTCTTAACAATAGCGTACAAATAGCGTACAAAAACGAAACTGTATATTTATCCATAATATTAAATTATATGCAACCTATCTCTGCTTCTACGGAGACGAGCTTAACCACATTTTGGTGCTTATATTATACCACATCTAAGCACAGAAGTAAATGGATATAATTTAAAATCACTGTATAAAAGCCGAACTGCCTAGTGGGCGGCCAGTAATAATACAACTATAAAATTACGTTCTTACCGTGCAACTCTATGTTGTAGATAGCGATATGATACTTACTTCTTCACTGGTTGCGACACAGGCTGCAATAAGCGAAAAGAAGTAATTCGGAAATATACTCAAATTGGCTGTTTTACGCTGAATCTGGACGATGCTAAAGAATACCTTTATGCGAAGTCTATTAAGCGTAGGATACTAAGTTGGCGTGATATTCACGTTAATGTGTTTATCTGAATAAAACAACAGAGTCCTCATAGCTTCGGCTGTGAGGACTTTTTTGTTCCGGAAAAACATTTTCGTGAAAAAAGTGGTATAAGTGGTACGAATCAAATTATCGACGAATTCCGATTTCGGAATGCTCTCCGAGCAAATGAACAAAAAATTCCGAATTCGGCATTTTAATATGGAATAGTGAGAAAACGCTTCAAAGCTTCTCATATACTTACTCTTGACCGTGATACCTCCGGCGGTTAAAAAGGTTTGATGTCATAAATGTAGTTGACTGGCTGCTTGGTAAGGCTTAATATGAAACGAATGACCTCCCATTGGGAGGTCATCACATTATTATGTATGCTTTACGAACTTCAGGACCACAAGTCTATATGGATGGATATTCTGCATAAAATATCTCTTTATACATTTTATCAATCTCGTCAGATATACCTTTAAAATGTAAATCAAGATTTGATTCAATAAACTCTTGTTTCACCTTTGTAATGAAACGAATATCACTAAATAATCTTGTAATGGTAACAAGTAAGCCGCCTACATCTAATATTTTCGGATTTCTTGTAATCACTGCAGCAATAGCATTGCTACCGCTTGCTAAACAATTTGAATACAGAATGATTTTTCGTGTCCTCACTTCATAAAGCTTTGGCTCATCAATCGCTTCATCATAAAACAGTCGATGAACCATTGATATTATCATATTGATAGCCATAGACAGCCCCATCTCTGTTCCAACACTTGCAGTATCTATGCCATATTGACATAGTTTTTCTGCTGCTTTAGGTGAAATAAGAGTTGAAACGCCAGGAAGCGGAAGACTTTTCTTAGTGTTTATATCTGATTTCAAATGTATTGCTTCTCTTACAATAGCTGAACCAACGGCAACCTTTCCATCCCATCCTTCATTAACTATCCGCTCTTTACAAGCATGAAAAATACGTGATGTATCAGCTAATGCATAAATAGTATTTCCTTTTCCGGGAATATTTTTGATATGTGCAGATTTAAAATCAAATCTTGTAAGAGTGTTTGTCAGTATATTTGCAGTACCAAACGCCCAGCCCATAATTGGATCATGACCTAACGTTACTGTTCTATGACCTCCACCCTTTAAAAAGCCGGCAACAGTGCTGTTATCGCTGTATCCCTGAGCATCAAAAGGCACTCTGCTTATTAGAATTTTATCAGTATCAGCATGATACCATCCCGGTTCAGCATTATTCTTACGACCTTTTTCATCTGATGGACCAGCACCAGAACGAATTTTTTTGAGCCACGGATCCAATACATATTGACGCACACACTGTAATGCCACAGCAGTTCCGAAAAAGATCCAATCAACTTTTCTAAACCCTGTACGTTTAGAAAATTCTTCATTGATAGACTCCAAGTGCTGCATTGCATTTTGATATTCTTTCTCCGTAAGTATATCATCAATAGTCAGTTTATTAGGGTATGCAGCATTTGCCTGAGCTACAAGTTCATTCCAATTCAAATTATCAACTTCGTTGATTGTTGAATATGAAGTTTTATCTGGTTGCGACATAACTGCAACGGAAGAATCAACCCCAAACTTTTTTTCAATATCCGAAATAAATTTTTCGGTTTTCAAAATATCCGCTTCAGCTGAAACTTTAAGTGCTTGTGCTTGATCTATGGTTTTCTGGCAATTATCTTGATTTAGTTTAAGAACTTTTAATATGTCCTGATCATTTCCAAAAATCATTATACCACCGCCTGCCTTAAAAATCAATTACGCAGCGAGAACATTTTTGGTTTCTATGTATGCTTCTAAAACTCCCAACAGATATTCCAACCGCTTGACCTGATTATCTTTCATGTTATATTGAGACTGCAAAGAATGTACTTCATTTGTCAGTGCTCTGATCATTGTATTCTGTTTACTTATGGCTTCCTGATATAAACGTTCCTTCTTCTGCTTCTGTTTTGACATTAACAAAGCACCTGCCGCTGCACCTACAAGAAGTCCAACACCAGCACCAATTATTGGACCAATGATTGGAACGGGTGCTCCGGCAGCAGCACCTTCAACAGCCGCTGCGCCACCTCCAACTACGCCCATAATCGATGCACCGCCTCCTGTAGCTGCACCACCAACCGCCATGCCGCCAGCGACACCGCCAAGTGCTCCTGCCGCATTTAATCCACTGGCAAAACCAATTCCCGCAGCAAGGCCTAATTCAGATATCCCATATTTTTTCGAATGGTCAGAGCATGATATTATCAGTTTTTTTACATCTCGATCTTCAATATCGGATATAGCACGGTTTTTATCAATGCTCGCTTTATCAACTTCTTTAAGTATTCCTTCAAAGGTTTTTAATGATATTTTTTTCGACATAACAATACCTCCTGTTTTTTATAGAACTCAAACTTCGCACATCAAAA
>DEBW01000021.1:0-3741 GCA_002348905.1 Ruminococcus flavefaciens
TACATCGACGAAGCTATCGTTGCCAAAGCTGGCACTAAGATAGACGGCCCGAAGCCTGTTGAAACAACAACAACAACAACTACTACTACTACTACGACCACAACCACAACTACTACCACCACATCAACAACAACTACTACCACAACAGCCACTACTGAAGCAACTACTGAAGCAACTACAGAAGCAACTACAGAAGCAACTACCGCTGCAACTACTACAACTGCTTCTACTGTTGTAACAACTACTGTACCTTCATCTGATGTGGAATATGGTGACGCTAACCTTGACGGCAAGGTAACTGTTGCTGATGCAGTCGCTATCCTCCAGTACCTCGGAAACAAGGACAAGTACAAGCTCGATTCAAAGGCTCTTAACAACGCTGACGTTTTCATGAGAGGAGACGGTATTACTGCTAAGGACGCTCTTGCTATCCAGCAGCTCGATGCAGGTATTGTCAAGTCACTCCCTGTAAGCTATATGAACGGCGGCGAAGCAACTACAGCTCTTGCTCAGTAAACTACTGCTGCTACAACAACTAAACCGGTATATCTATGACGGACTTCCATACTTCTTCCATGAGGATAAGGATCAAGACAATAACAGAATAGTATAAAATCAAGGGCGGTTCACATTGAACCGCCCTTTTAAAGTATCAGCATCCCCAGAACTTGTACATTTCAAAGAAAAGTATAGCCCAGACTGTAATGACATTTCCCGTTATGTCTCCGATATAGCATATTTTTCTGAATGTCTCCGGCTTTTTTGCTATAAGTCCATACGCTGAGACTATCGCTGAAACTGTACATATCAATGCACAGACTATCTGTATACATCCGCACACAGTACCGGCTCTCTTATCAAATCCCGCAGATTCCAGGCTCATGCAAAGTGCAAGCATCGTCACATAATCAAATACTGCGATTATCTTTGCAAATTCTCCAAAGGTAAGGACTGCTCTGCCGGTATAAGGCTTCATCATGCCATTGCGTCTGAATTTAAGCTTTATAAGAAGTACGAATACCGCTGCAAAAGCAGATATGAAAAAACCTGCGAACAGTAATATCTTCGGAATGTAAAGCTTTTCCGGAATCAGTTCGCTTCCAAGCAGTCTTACGCCGCTGCTTCCGTCAGAGTAATGAGTTTTGCCCAAAGTTTCGACAACCCTGCCTTCATCGACATAGGCTATCGTATTATCGTCGAGATGATAATATCCTTCATCCAATTTTTTGGATTCAAACATATCCGCCGATATTCCCGTGAGGTACGACAAACTTTTAAGTATACCGCTATGCTGTGAACGTGACTGTATAAAGTAGCCTTTCGGCTCATATTTTTCAGCTCCCTCTGCGGAATACCTTTCTTTAGGTATACCTCCGAAGACTCTTTTCGGCATAATATCAAAGAGCATTACCATATCATCACTGTTCTTTACCTCTACATAGCCATATTTTGTAACAGGATCAAATTCCATATAAGCATGGCAGGCAACAGTGTCTCCGCCGTGACCAAAAGCAGTTACATAGTATTCAGAAGCGAAAAATCCGTAGCTTGAATATATATTATCTCCGTTGAAAACAGTACCCGTGAAAAGCTTCTCCTGAGTTTCCTTGTTTTTGAAAAGAGGGTGACTGTCATCAACGAAAGCCTGTGCATAAGTCGCAAGGTCGTCTATAGTACCTGTCGCAGCTCCGCACGGGTACAATGTAATATAGTAAAGTGCATTGCCAAGCGGAGAAGAATATTCTCCTTTCATAATATCAAATTCGTAGGTTTTAAGAAGTTTTCTCTGCTCCATTACAAATTCATTATCGCTGTGGTCGGCAGCAATGGCTGTATGCTCCATGCCAAGAGGCTCGAAGATATTCTTGTGTACGTAGTCAACAAAGCTCATACCGCTGATACGCTCAACGATATATCCGGCAAGTGAAGCTCCCCAGTTTGAGTATGCAACTACCTCTCCGGGACGGAATGCCTGATGAGGCTCGGTGTCACGCAGTTCTTCTTCAAGAGAGCGTATACTCGAAGCGTCCGCAGTCTCCAAAGTGTAGGTAGTCTCTCCCCAGCCGGCAGTATGATTCATAATGTTGAGCATAGTTATAGGTTCGTCATAACTGAGATGCTGAAAAAAGTCGTCCGGAAGATATGTACGTATATCTTCTTCAAGGTCGAGCTTGCCCTGCTCCCAGAGCTGCATAACGCTTACCCATACCATAGTTTTTGTGATGCTTCCCCACTCATAAACGGCATTTTCATCGGCAGGGATATGGTTCTCACGGTCTATCTCGCCGGCACGTACAGTTGATATTATCTCATCGCCGCAGAAAACTATCGCTTCGACAGAACAGTACATATCAGGAAAGCCTTCCTTTCCGTACTCACTGACATCCTCTTCAATATGCTTGTAAAAGCTCTCATAAGTTATTCCGGACGGTAAGCGGCGTTCATCCTTTGTACTATCCTTTGCATCATCCTTTGCATTTGCGCTCATTGCTGAAGCTGAGAAAACCATACAGGCAGAACATAGCAAAGCTGTACATTTTTTAATAATACCTTTCATATCTCTGCCCCCTTAAAGTTCACGCTTTTCGTAGTCGATATAAGCTGACATTCCGTTGTATATTATCATTCCGTAGCCGAATGCAAGAAGTATAACGGTAACGATAAGACCGTAAGCCGGTCCTGCAAGCGTTGAAAACACAGCCATGAAAATTTCTGATGCAAGCGAGAATATCTCAAGGCTGAAAAATGCTGTTACCGCTGCCGACACTAACATCAAGCAGACATATGCTGCAATGATGTAAAGTATTATCCTCAGAACACCGGCTTTTTTTGCTTTCGGGCCTTTTGAGAAATAATGCTTCATCATAACCGACATCACTGTCATGCCTACAGCAGACATAAAACTCAGCATTATATTGTATATTCCAAGAACACCACCCTCATTTATTCCGAAAACCGTCTTGTAAACATCGCCGAAAACATCAGTATTTCCTATCATATTCTTTATATACATGATAATAAAACACAGCACAATAAAAACTGTCATGATAATGGTTGAAAGCAGAAATCTTGCGATAACTCGGCTTTTTCTGTCAGTTGGTATAACGCTGAAAAAATTTTCTCCCCCATTGTTATTATTAAGGTCGAAAAGCATGACAGGTACGAACAGTCCGGCTACTACCGGAAGATAAATAACAAGTATAGGTTCTTCCATAAGAAGTCCCGGCAGAAAATTGATCCCAATTATAAACAGGAATACTGCCAGTTTCTTTTTTGATACGCCCATTGAAATTATATCAGAGCGCATCAGCGACTTTATCAGTTTCATACTCCCACCTCCTACAGTTCTCTTTCATCGGCAATTTTAATGGTATGACGGCAAATCATTACAACGGAAGCAATGATAAGTGCATTTGCAATAAACGCTATCAGAAGATTATGCCATAAATGGAAACTGCTGAAAAAAATCTTCAGCTGATAATCATGCTTTATACAGAATCTTACCGCAATACCTCCGATAAGCTCAATTCCTACCAGTGAAACTATGATCTCAGGTATCGGAAGTGCATAATCCCTTGCTATCATACGCATTTTCAGAAATGCCACAAGCAGGCAAAGATACCCTGTAAATGCGATTATTGCGATAAATACGATATCCTTATTCAGTTCAAAACCTTTTTTGTCATCGAAAGTGAAGTTTCTGACTGCATTTCCTGCTTTTTCCGGAAGTAAGGTGTAAAG
>DEBW01000021.1:3809-8926 GCA_002348905.1 Ruminococcus flavefaciens
AAGTAAGGTGTAAAGCTTACATACACGGCTTATATAAAAGAAAACAAGTCCTATTATCTCGCCTGCCAGAAGCGGAACTATCATTTCTGCGAAGTCAGCGGTTATAACGGTACTTCTCTTAACCGGAAGTATGCCGTATATACGTCGGAAATCTGCATTTTCCTCAATTTGCTTCTGAGCGAAAATAAGTACCGGAGCAAATGCGGCGATAACTCCGAAAGCTATGCCGAATACTGACATGATAAGACATACCGTCAGGAATATAATTACGACCGGCAGACTTCCTTTTGATATTACATAATCAAACTTTACCATTTTCAGAACGTCTTTCATACCTGTCCTCCTTTGCGATATATACAAGTACATCGTCAATACCTGCTTTTTCGTAAACAAGCTCGTCAGGGATATCTCCGATATATTCAGACGGCAGAAGTGCATCAAATCCGCTGCTGTAGTTGTGCAAACCTATCATTTTGCCTTCAAGCAGGGACGGTATATCCTCCTTTGCTCCCTTTACTACCACATATTTATCGTAAAGCTCGTCTTTAGTACCGGTATAAAGCACTTTACCGCCGTGAAGTATCGTAAC
Organism: Ruminococcus flavefaciens; assembly: GCA_002348905.1. Lineage (GTDB taxonomy): Bacteria > Bacillota > Clostridia > Oscillospirales > Ruminococcaceae > Ruminococcus > Ruminococcus flavefaciens_O. The sequence goes on from DEBW01000021.1 coordinate 4,399, forward strand.
GTAGTCGGCTATTCTTTCAACATCTGAGGTTATATGTGTTGAAAACAGGACTCCCCTTTTCTCGTCCTCGATGTATTCAGCGAGTATATCAAGAAGCTCATCTCGTGCAACAGGATCAAGACCGCTCGTAGGCTCGTCGAGTATTAGCAGTTCTGCATTATGGGACAATGCTGCTGCGACCATGAGTTTCATTTTCATACCTTTTGAAAAGTCGCCGACTTTTTTATTATCCGGAAGTTCATAGTCTTTCAGCCTGCGGAAGAAGCCTTCACTGTCCCATTCCTTATAAAAGAGCTTCATCTGCTTGTCGATCTGTTTGGCGGTCAGATTCTTTGCAAAGTAAAGGCTGTCAAAAACCACGCCCATACGCTCTTTTATAGCGATAGTGTCCTTTACGCTGTCAAGACCGAATACACTTATTTTTCCGGCATCTATATTCGCCATATTCAGTATAGAGCGGATAGTTGTAGTTTTACCTGAGCCGTTTTCGCCTACAAATCCCATGATAAAGCCTCTCGGAAGTGAAAACGAAACATCTTTGAGTTCAAAGCCGTCATATTTTTTCACAAGACCGTTTATTTCAAGTATATTCTCCATAGTCATTCCTCCTACGCTCAGTAAACCGGCATTTTCGGACTACTGCACTTATTCTTGTATATACAGTATAACACAGTATATACAGTTTGTCAATATCATTCCGAAATAAATTTTAAAAAACTATGGTATTTTATTTTAAGTTGTGATATAATAGTGTATGTTCGATAAATGCAACTTCATACAGAATAGGAGTAACTGCAATTATGAATATCAAACGAACAGAACTGGCTGAGGGTGTCGGCTTCTCTGAACTGACTGACAGCAAATTCAAGACCTGTTCTGTATATATAAAATTTATAACTAAGCTTGACCAGTCAACTGCTTCTGCAAATGCAATAGCTTCCGGAGTGCTGTCTGTATCAAACAGCAAACTCCCAAGCCTTGCAGCTCTGAACGAGAAGCTTTCTGAACTCTACGGTGCTTCTTTGAATAACTCCGTCAGAAAATACGGAGATATGCAGCTTATCGGTCTTTCAGCAAGCTGGATAGCCGACCGTTATACCCTCGAAGGCGAGGATATTACCGGTGATATGCTGAATATAGTATGCGATTGCCTGTTTCATCCGAATATTTCCGGCGGCGAGTTTGAAAGCTCTTCATTCAGCATATCAAAGAACGATATCCTTGATACGATAAGCGCAGAATTCAACAATAAGCGTGGTCACGCAATAACTCAGGCTGTATCAGCCGCTTTCCGCAACGAGCCGGCTGCTGTTTCGGTATACGGCACTAAAGAAACTGCCGAAGCCGTTACCTCTGCTGAGGCTTATGCCGCTTACCTTGAGCTTATGCGGACTGCACGTATTGAGATATACATGATATCTCCCGAACCTATTACAGCAGCAGCCGATCAGCTGAAAAACTGCTTTTCTGGTCTTGAACGATGTCCGGAGGAGGTGAGTTACGACTCTCTCAGTCCGCTGAAAGCATCGCCTGAGACCGTTGAAGAAACTGCCGGTGTGAATCAGTGCAAGACCGTTCTTGTTTTCAAAAGCGAACTTGACGACCAGCTTGCATTCTACCTTATGAACAATATCCTCGGCGGTTCTTCTGTATCAAAGCTGTTTCTGAACGTAAGAGAAAAGCAAAGTCTTTGCTACTACTGTTCAAGCCGGTATATGAGTTCAAAAAATGCACTTCTCATAGACTCCGGCGTTGAAAAAAGCGATATCCCTCAGGCTGAAGCCGAGATACTCCGCCAGCTCGACGAGATATGCAGCGGAAATATCTCTGAACAGGAACTTGAAAGCGCTATGCTCACCTTTGAAAACAGCCTTGCCTCTGTCGGAGATACTCCAAGTTCATACGCATCATGGATGTTTGACAATTTCCTTGACGGCTGCGATGATACTCCGGCTCAGCGCTGGGAAATGTACAGGGCAGTCACAAAGGACAGGATAGTTCAGGCGGCAAAGTCTCTGAAACTTGACTGTATATATCATATGCTGAGTACGGAGGGAGAAAGCCAATGAAAAAAGAGATAATAACAAGCTCCCTGACCGGCGACAGTTGTGTACACTTAAAGCACAAAAGCGGTCTTGACATATACATTTGTGAAATGCCGGGATTCAGCACTGTAAACGCTTATATCTCAGTAAAATGCGGCTCTGTTGATACAACTTTCAGAACTGCCGGAGAAAAGGACTTCACCACTGTGCCGGACGGTATCGCTCATTTTCTTGAACATAAACTGTTTGAGAATGAGGAGTGCGGAGTATTTGAAATGTTCGCCAAAACAGGCGCTTACGAAAATGCCTTTACTGCTGATGACCGCACCTGCTACCTTTTCTCGTGTACCCGAAGCTATCAGGAAAATCTGAGGATACTTCTCAGTTTCATACAGAACCCCTACTTCACTCCCGAAAATGTCGAAAAGGAACAGGGCATAATCCGTCAGGAGCTTCAAATGGTGCATGATGAGCCGGAAAACCGTGTATTCTACAATCTGCTCGGCGGTATGTACCACTCGCACCCCATAAAGACCGATGTAGGCGGTACTGCCGAAAGCATTGCCGGTATAGATGCTCCCCTGCTCTATAAGTGCTATAATGCATTCTACAACCTTAATAATATGTCTCTTGCTATCGCAGGAAATATCAACTCTGACGAAGTTCTCGCAATATGTGACGAAGTTCTGAAACCTTGCAGCGACAACGGTCTTGAAACGCTTCTGCCGGAAGAACCTGACAGTATCGTAAGACCTGAGATATATCAGCAGGCTGACATCGGAGCCGCACTTTTCAATATCGGCTATAAATGTACTCCTGCAAGCGGAAGTGAACTTCTGAAAAAATCGACGGTTGCTTCTCTTGCAGCCGATATAATCACAGACGCTTCAACTGAAATGTATCAGTCTTTGCTCGATAAGGGCATAATCAACTCCACTTTCGGAGCTGAAGCATTCACTGGAAAAGGCTATTTTGCTCTTATGTTCCTCGGAGAATCACCTCAGCCGGAAAAAGTCCGTGAAGCTCTTGTGAACGAAATAGAACGCTTAAAGCGTGAAGGTGTGGACGAAAAACTGTTCAGGCGTACAAAACGTGCCTGCTACGGCGATTTCATACGTGGCTTGAACAACGTCAATTATGTCACAGGTCTTATGTCGAACAGCTTCATAAGAGGTATAGGAACATACGATGCTATAGATATCATATCCGCCGTAACTGCGGATGATATAAATAAATTCATTATCACTGAACTAAGCAGCGACAAGCTCGTTACATCAGTGATGGAAGGGATGGCGAATTAAATGACAGGATCTCAGATGCTTGACAGGTATGATATACAGTTCCCGGAACTGGGCTGGCATTTTCATATCGATCCTACAGCTTTCAGCATTTTCGGACTGGATATACAATGGTACGGTATCATAATCACTTTAGGTCTGATACTCGCAATACTCTATGTATTCCCACGAATGAAACGCTTCGGCATTGATGCTGACAGAGCTGTTGATGCGATAATCGGCGGAGTTGTCGGCGGTATAGTCGGCGCAAGACTTTACTACGTTATCATGAAATGGGATGAATACCAGAAAGGCTCATTCGGCGAAACTTTCAAGGCTGTTATCAACACCCGAAAAGGCGGACTTGCTATCTACGGCGGTATCATAGGCTCATTGCTTGTGGGATTCATAATATGCAAGATACGTAAAGTAAAGATACTCCCGATGCTCGATATCACAGCGATAGGCTTCCTTATCGGTCAGGGTATCGGACGCTGGGGCAATTTCGTGAATCAGGAAGCTTTCGGCACAAATACTGACTCTTTTCTCGGCATGACCGGCGGTACTATCCAGCGTACTATCAATGACAGTATGCAGATAGGCGGAGAGATGTACAGCAGCGGTGCGGAAATGCTTTGGGACAAACCTGTACATCCATGTTTCCTTTACGAATCAGTATGGTGTCTGCTCGGATTTGCATTTCTCGCTTTCATGTCAAAGCGCAGAAAATACGACGGACAGATCGCTCTCATGTACATGGCATGGTACGGCGCTGAAAGATTCTTAGTGGAAGGTCTGCGAACAGACAGCCTTATGGTAGGAAATATCCGTATATCACAGGCTCTTTCAGCAGTAATATTCATAACATCTGTAATTATTCAGATAATCACATTCTTCCGTCTCAAACGTGATCCTGAGCATTTCGTACTCTATGTAAACACAGAAGAAGCTCAGCTCCTTCTTGAAGAATCACGCCGTAAGCGCATGGGTATCACCGGTTCTGACGCACATCTCGGCGAAGATGACGAGATAGGCGACCTTTCAGAGGATGACGAGATCGGCATACTCCCTATTGAGGACGACGATGACGATGAAATAGGTCAGCTTCCGGACGAGGACGAAGAAGATATCGAAGCCCTTGACGATGCTGAGCCGGCTGAGGAAGATATATCAGCCGAGGATGATGCTGACACTAAGGAAGAAGCT
>DEBW01000021.1:8961-9376 GCA_002348905.1 Ruminococcus flavefaciens
TCTGAACCGGCTGAGGAAAATACATCAGCTGACAATGATACAGACGCTGAGGAAGAAGCTTCCGAAGATACTGATTCAGAAGCTGATGGCACTGAAACAACTGAGGAAAATATATCAGCCGACGATGATGCTGAGGAAGAAACCGACGAGCAGGAAATCGCAGAACCCGATGATGAGAATTCTGACAGCTTCATTCCTGAGGACGGAACAGACAAATATGAAGAGCTTGCAGAAGAACTTGACAGCCGTCTGAACGGCGGTTCTGACAAAGGCTCTCACAATAAAAATAAAAAACACATGAAAAATTAAGGAGGATATCACTATGGCACAGATAATCGACGGAAAAGCAGTTTCCGCAAGCGTTAAGGAAGAGGTCAGACTCGAAGCAGCTAAACTCAAAGAGGAAAAAGGTCTT
>DEBW01000021.1:9644-17296 GCA_002348905.1 Ruminococcus flavefaciens
GGACGTTGATGCTTTCCACCCTGAGAATGTCGGCAGAATAATGATAGGCGAATACTCATTCCTCCCTTGCACTCCTGCCGGAGTTATGAGACTTATCGAGAGCACAGGCGTTGATATCACCGGTAAGCAGTGCGTTGTTATCGGCAGAAGCAATATCGTCGGCAAGCCTCAGGCTATGCTCCTTCTCCAGAAGAACGGCACTGTTACTATATGCCACTCCAAGACAAAGAACCTCAAGGAGATATGCCTCGGCGCTGATATCCTCGTTGTTGCTATCGGCAGAGCTAAGTTCGTTACCGGCGACATGATAAAGGAAGGCGCTGTTGTTATCGACGTTGGTATGGACAGAGACGAAAACGGCAAACTCTGCGGAGATGTTGATTTCGAGTCCGCTGAAAAGAAGGCTGGCTACATAACTCCTGTTCCAGGCGGCGTTGGCCCTATGACTATCGCCATGCTCATGAAAAATACCCTCACTGCTGCTAAACAGCAGGCTGGTATTGAATAAAAATTAAATACTGAATGCAAAAGCACCGGAAAAAACTCCGGTGCTTTATTATTTACAAGCTAATTATTAAAAATAAAAAATAATTAAAAAATCCTTGACATTTATCAGCTACCGTGATAAAATTTGAGTATAACACACGTTAACACGCAACTTGATAATTTTAGTGTTACTTCGTGTTAAGATATAAGGAGGACTTAAAAATGATAGACAATAAAGTTACAAGAAGCATACGTGCAGATGCTGAAACTATCGAAAGATTCAAAGCACTGTCAGAACAATTTGATAATCAGGGCGAATGCCTTGAAAGCCTTATCCGAGCGTATGAAATGGACAAAGCTAAGATAATTGAAGGTGAAATGAAGCCTGATATACGCAGCTTTGAATCTCATACAAATGGACTCTACGGTCTTTATATAAGTTCTATCGAAAAAATAGGAGACCTGAAAAATAAAAACACCAAACTTGAAGAACATATAAAAGAACTGTTAAAAAAGATCGCTGTTTATGAAAACATGATAAATGGACAAGAGATCATGAACGGCGATGAAGAACGTACAGCCGATGGAGAAGAAAACGCCGCTGAAAAAAATGAAAACTATCGTGAAATTTCTCGTATCAAAAACATTGGCGTACTTTATGCAAAAACCAGAGATCTTACTGCTGAAAATAAGAGATACCAAACTGAAAACACAAAACTTTCAGAAAAAATCAGCGAACTTACTCAGAAAAACGGCGAATTAACCGCTGAGATCTCAACACTTCAAGCTCAGTTGAAGATAAAAGACAGTCAGTTCGAATACGAAATGATAAAAACTTTAAATGAAAAAGAATCTCAGTATCTTAAAAAGCTCTCCGACCTCATGGATGTAAAAGATAAGCTGGCTAATGAGCTTTATGAATTGAAAAAGAATTTATAATCCGCAGTCATACTGCATATACACTAAAAGCACCGGAATGAAAAACTCCGGTGCTTTTAATTATATCATTATTTGTAGGTAATACCGCCGCCGAAACCGTCGCCGATAGTAAAGCTTTGCTCTGACAATATCTCAGAGGTAGATTTATCCCTTCTTATCATAGAAAAGTCTACTAAGGTATTGTATTTAGTATCAAATATAATATGGTAATCCTCTGTTATATTCTCATCTACAATACACTCGCACACAAAACTTATATAGTTATCTCCCAATAAGAGCGCTACTGGGTAATAACTATCGGAAACTGCTCCGGCATTGAGAGCCTTGAAAGCTGCATCTCTGATATTATCATAATCAAGTTCGACATATGCATGAGGATCGGTCAGGTCAATATCAAGCTCATTTGCACCGCTCTCGGTATATGTTCCGGAGCCGTTTTCTTTGACAAGCTTGATTTTTGCACCTGTTTCCTTATTTTTTAGTTTTATCTCCTGATCTCCGGAAGAAGGCTTGTAAGTGATAGTACCTTTTCCACCGGTAGAATATACTTTTTCAGTTCCGTTTATAACATCATCTTCCGACTCAGAGACATAAACGTTATACTCAGCTTCGATATCGGCACTCATTGACTTATAGCTGTTTTCAGGTACAAGCATACGATACTGCATCTTTGATTCTTCATTATAGCACATTGCCTCTTTAAGGAAGTCAAAGTAACTGCTGATCTGATCTTTTTCAACGTGATATGCAAGCTGGTTTGTCTCGTCGTATATACCGCCGTCCTCAGTGAATACTATCTGTCCGATGTTGAAATGCGTAGTCATATATATGTCGTTATCATATGCCGGATACTCGGCGTTATTCATTTCAATATCATCGAATATTGAAATGAACTTATCAATAGTTCCGTCATCCATTCTGAAGCTTACCCACTTGCCTCTTGGGAATTCTTCTGAAACATAGCTGCAAGCAGTTTTATCATTTATGCTGTTACGCATAACAGGAACAAGGTCTGTAGAATCATTATCATATCCATGAGAACCTGCCCATTCTTCAAGAAGCGAGAGCATATTCACATAATCCTGTTCAGTGAACTGATAGTAAGTAACCGAATCGTAAATATCCGGAACACTTCCCGATTCATACATTACCCAGCCGTTCTGATAGAAGTCTATTATACATGAGCCGGCAGTTATTGAGATATTATCGCCTGAGCATAACTGTTCTTCTCTGTTTTCGGGAACATATGGATTTGACCAGTCAAGAGCTTCGAGATAGTCTTTCACAGGATTTTTCTCTGTAATGAGATATGTCTGATATTCTCCATTCGGATAGTAAGAGAGCGTTGTTGCTGCATTCCAGCCCTTATCTGCCCACGGAGCGTTTGAATTTGCATTTTTACCGTGTATCTCGTCAAACAGACCGATAAGTTCGCCGTAGATATCGCCGTTTATCTTGTAATGATTATTGCCTATGCTTAATGTATTGTCCTTTACAACTCTCATGGCGTAACGTTCTCCAAGAGCAATATCTATCCATTCAGTTGTTGCAAGGTCAGTACCGTTTTCAATAGGTTCAGCAGTCGGCAGATACTTTTTGAGTATGCCATTCAGTTTTTCAGCCATTTCCATGTCTGCGAAGAAGAAGTCATTTTCATGATAAAGTGTCATGCCGACATTAGAAAGATCGCAGTAAATAAGGTCTTTTTCGATTATCTTGTAGATGTCATTATAAACATCTGCGCCGTCTTTGGCAACATAATTCTTATACTCTGAGTTTTTAAAAAATGTAACAGAGACTACATCGTTAAAGTCAGTTGAAGAAGATGTCAGCAGTTCAAATGATTCTTCACCTGATCCCTGAAGTATGATATTTGTGTATTCTGAAAGTTCTTCCTGATTTTCCGGCGTTACCTCTGTTGGTCTTTCATCAAATGAAAACTCTTCCCATTCCTTGCTGCATAAGTACTGGGCTATATCTTTTGTCACTATTTCAGGAAATTTTCCGAGATCTATTATTTCTTCTTTTTCACCTGATCTGTAAGTGATAATGTTGGCTTCCATGCTTTCTGTGTTTCCAAACGGAGTAACTATCTGAACAACGTTTTCCTCCTCCACGGAGTCCATATTTGCAAAATGGTAATAAGCTCCGCCGCCTGCGCCTCCGATAACAAGAACTGCTGCCGCTGCTATAGAAGCGTACTTCGTCCAATGTATCCTTGGTGCGATATCAACGGTATCAACGCTGTCCTCATATCCCTCCGGCATTTTTACCGCTGGCTGTGAAAGCATATTCTCCATTTTTTCCCTGAACTCATCGCTGCACTTTACCTCATCGAGAGTTCTTTTGTAATCTTTCATTTTCATATTGCTCCCTCCTTTTCGAGTTCGAGTCTGAGTTTTTCTCGTCCACGCCTGAGCAGCGAGCCTACAGTATTTTCGCTTTTGCCCTGCATCTCTGCTATCTCACGGGTGTTGTAGCCTTCATAGTAATAAAGGTATATTACTGAGGCGTATTTTTCCGGAAGTGCTTCTATCTGCTGTCTGAGTGAGCCGTCATCAACTGCCATTTCGTATGTAGCGCCTGAGATATCCTCAGTTTCAATAGAACCAGTCCGGCTTATACGGAAGCTGCGTTTAAGGTTTTTGCATTTGTTTATAGTGACTCTAAGCAGCCACGCTTTCATATGTTCATCATCATTGAATTCCTGCGGTTTTGAGTGGAGAAGAAGGAAAACGTCCTGAGTGATGTCCTCTGCTTCTGCATAGCTGCCGCAGCTTGCGTATGCTGCACGAAGTACGGTATCGCCGAATTTGCGAAATGCGTACAGTGCAATATTATCTTCATTATTCATAAGGTCGAACCCCCTTTCACTTATAACACAACTGTAACGGATATTTCCGTGCATGATAAAAAAATTTCTTTCTTAGTATAGCACAGCCTGGGAGCATTGTAAACTCAGTTGTCAGATTTCTGAGCACTGAGTTCTGAAATCTAAATTCTGAGTAAGTGACATAATTGTAATGAAAATGTCACGACAAAGTTATATTTATATGTTATAATATACATAGCAAAAAACATCGCATCACATATATCAGGAGGTATCACTATGGATCTTTTAAAAGTTGAAAATCTTTGCAAAACTTACGGCAAAGGCGAAAATGAAGTAAAAGCGCTCGACAACGTATCGTTCACAGTACCAAAAGGACAAATGCTCGCAGTAATAGGTCCGAGCGGTTCGGGAAAATCGACAATGCTCCACATACTCGGCGGAGTTGACCGCCCGACTTCCGGAAAAGTATTCCTCGACGGTCAGGACGTTTACGCTCAGAACAACAAGAATCTTGCGATATTCCGCCGCAGACAGGTCGGACTTATCTACCAGTTCTACAATCTTATACCCGTACTCGATGCAGAAGAAAATATAACTCTGCCTATGATTATGGACGGCAGAAAGCCTGACCAGAAACATCTTGACGAACTTCTCGAACTCCTACAGATAAAAGAGCGCAGACACCACCTGCCCTCTCAGCTTTCAGGCGGTCAGCAGCAGAGAGTTTCTATCGGCAGAGCATTATTCACCTCTCCGCAGGTCATACTCGCTGACGAGCCGACCGGAAACCTCGACAGTAAAAACAGCGCCGAGATAATCAATCTCATGAAAAAGTCAAACCGTGACTTTGAACAGACTATGATAATCATTACCCACGATGAAAACATCGCTTTGCAATGCGACCGCATAATCACTCTCGCTGACGGAAAAATTGCTGATGATAAGCTTGTCGGCATAAAGTAAGGAGGTATCATCATGAAATTTGAAATGCTCCTTGCACGAAAATACATATTCTCTCAGAAACGTCATACCCTTCTTACGATATGCAGTATAGTCATAGCAGTAACCCTCATGGCATTGCTTTTCACCGGATATTCCACCCTTCAGTCATGCATGAGAGAAGCCGCATATGCACAAGCTCCTTACCATATGCGATTCACTGATATCACAGCAGAACAGGCTCTGAAATTATCAAGGCTGCCGGAGGTAGAATCCTATAAAAAAGCAAGTATGCCTGATAAAACTATAAGACTTGACATAATGCTCAAGCCGAAAAGCATCGGAGATATACATACCTATGTTGAAGATGTTGCAAACAGAGAATTAGGCATGGATTACAGCAAGCTGGAAAAATGGCGTGAAGGTCACCTCGATGTAAACTACGACCTTGTTGAAAGAGACCTTATAGACGATAACGGACGCAAAGACCGTGTACAGCTTTACTGCATATTCTTCGTATTCGTCATCATGATAGCTCTCACCCTGAGACTTATCATAGATACCGCCTTTGAAATATCCTCAAAGGAGCGTGAACAGCAGTTCGGCGTATTGCAGTCGGTAGGCGCAACTCCAAAACAGATAGTAGGCATAATGACTATGGAAGGTATTATGCTTTCAGTAGTCGGCATACCGATAGGTCTTGCCGTTGGTACAGCCGTTGCGTACATCGCATTCAGGAAGATAGCAGCAAGCGGCATCGCTGATGTTTTCTACTTCGGCGATAAGGCAGATGAAGTCCTGAAATTCAACGCAAATCCGATCATGCTCGCTATGGCAGCAGTTGTAAGTATAGCATGGGTGCTTTTTTCAGCATACGGCACAGGCATGAGAGTTATAAAGAAGTCTCCGGTCGAAGCTATCTCAGCAAGAGACAACAATGTAAAAAAAGTCCGCAGACACACTCTCATGGGTATGATATTCGGCTGGACAGGAAAGCTCACTTCAAGAAATGCCCGCCGTCAGCCTAAGAGATACATAATAACCATACTCTCACTTACGCTTTCGCTCTCTCTCTTTGCCGGAGTAGGAAGCACTATAGAAGCTGTAACAAATTTTGAGGAAGCTATATTCGCAGCAGACGCTGACAGTGATATGTATATCTCAACGGAGTACAGTATCTTTGATAAAACAGGATATCGTCCGATAGTTGAAAAGCTCGAAAAATCAAAATATTTCAGTCATATATACATTGACCACGGAATAAACGCCTTTACAAAAAACAAAGCTCGTATGGCTATAACATACGTAAATGAGGATTCATACAACAGAGCATTTTTCGGCAAGCCGCCTATCAGCTATGATGAGCTTAAAAATTCCGGCGGATATATACTTGTAACAGACGATGAAGTATACAGCGGTCTTGACTCTATCGAACTTACTTTCAATTCACTCAATATGGCTGAAAAATATATAGAAGAATACAACCAGAAAGTAAAGGAGGATCCTGAAAGCTATTTGTTCGATAAAGGATCACTTTACATGGATTTTATTCATAAAGCAAGCGAAGATGGTACGTTGAAAAGAGATGCATCCAATGTATTCAAGATAGTTAAAACCTGTCCTGTTCCAGTCAATGAAAATTCTTATATGTATTCAGACCAGGACCAAAATGACTATTATGCAGGAAATCTTATTGCTACTATAGACCAGTATGAAGAAACTGAAAATACTATGTTCGGCAATTTTGACTATGGAATATCAATAGAATGTGACCTTGCTCACCCAAGATACCATATGCCGGCAATTGAGTTTATCAACGCAAACAAGGATATGCAGCTTAGCTTTGATTTTTTCTATGAAGTACACAATATACGAACGATCACATCCGCTTTTTCAATAGCTTCAAACTTCATAACAGTCCTCATTGCACTTGTCGCAATAGTCAACATGATAAACATAATATCTACCGGCATCATCAACCGTCAGAGCGAGCTTGCTTCAATGGAGTGCGTAGGCATGACAAAGTGGCAGCTCTATAAAATGGCTGTGATAGAAGGCTTGCAGTACACAATTTTCGGTGCGGCAGGAGCTATAGTCCTTTGCATACTCATGATATTTGCAACGGAACAGTTCCTCATAGCTGTACAGATAATGACTCCGGAAGGTGTCGGCAGTCTTATAAAGATAAGCACTCCGACAATACGCATACTCGGAGCTACCGGCTTTACACTTTTAGTATCCATAGCAGCAGCTATAGTACCTCTTAAACGTATGCAGAAAACATCTCTTATTGACCGCATACGCTCAGTTGAATGATATGACATCGTCCTGCAATGGCAAATACAACTTGATGAACGGCTAATTTTTCGCTTAGACACGTTGATTTGCTCACAAATCAACTCACACGCCTTCTTTGCAAGGGAAAAGTTCTATCTTGCAGAACTTTTCCCTCTTT
>DEBW01000021.1:17353-21502 GCA_002348905.1 Ruminococcus flavefaciens
GACGCTGTCCCACACCCTGCCAAAGGCACTGCCTTTGGAAACCGCTAAAGGGACATAGTCCCTTTAGAATCCCAATTCGCTTCGCAATCGAAACTGAAAATTAAAACATATTGAAAGATACATCGAACTATGATATACTGTTATATGAGGTGATAATGATGCCAAAGATATTACTCGTCGAGGACGATATGCAGCTTGCGAAAAATCTGTCGCTATTTCTTTCGTCCGAGGGCTATTCAGTAGTACACGCACCAGGTCAGAAAACTGCTATAGAAGCATTTGAGAAAAACGCATTTGACTGCGTTCTACTTGACCTTACCCTTGGTGACGGCAGCGGTTTTACGGTATGTACCGCTATACGTGCCGTATCTGACGTACCAGTTATATTCCTTACAGCATCCGCTGACGAAGCCTGCACCGTTGCAGGTCTTGAACTCGGCGCTGACGACTATATAAACAAGCCTTTCCGTCCGAGAGAACTTCTCGCTCGTATGAAAAACGCTATGCGCCGGCATAACAACTCTCCGGCAGCCATGACCTGCGGAAGCATATCAATTGATACTTCAAGAGGTACTGTAACTAAAAATGATACCGAAATTTTCCTGTCAGCTATGGAATACCGCCTGCTTCTGACATTTCTTACTAATAAAGGAAAGCTCCTTACCCGTGACAGGCTTGCCGAGGAGCTTTGGTCTGTATCAGGCGAGTTTATCTCGGATAATACCCTCAATGTATATATGAAGCGTCTACGTGAAAAGATCGAGGACGATCCTCAGCATCCGTCCATAATCGTTACAATACGTGGTATGGGTTACAAGGCGGTGGACAAATGAACGAGATCGTCCTCAGAAGATATCTCCACATCGGCATTACCGTTGCAGGTACAGCAGTATGCGCCTTATTCAGCATAAAATGTGCAATTATACTATTTATCACATCGGCTCTAATATTCGCAGTACACGAATTTACAGAAAATATCCGCAAAAAACGTATTCTCTCCCTCTGTGACGACATTGACCGCATCCTCAGAGGAAATAATACCGTATCTTTTGACGACTACAGAGAAAATGAACTCAGCATACTTACTGCTGAGATACACAAAATGACTATCCGCCTTCGTGAACAGAATTCAGCCTTGTTCAGCGAAAAAAACACCCTCAAGGAATCTCTTGAGGATATCGCACATCAGCTTCGCACTCCGCTTACATCGATGGTTCTGCTGCTCGAAATGCTGCGTTCTCCTGAGCTTCCACGCAGCAGGTATATGGAGTACGTCACGGAACTTGGCTCGCTCCTTTCTCGCATGAACTGGCTCATCGAAACTCTCCTCGGACTTTCAAGGATAGATGCCGGAGCTGTAAAATTCCGTCAGGATAATATAAGCTGCCGTGAGCTTATCGAAAATGCTCTCGAACCTATATCATTTCCGCTCGAAGTCAAAAATATCGACATAAAAGTTGATATACAGGAAAATGCTTCTTTCTGCGGAGATATGCAGTATTTTACAGAAGCTCTGCTCAATATCCTCAAAAACTGCATGGAGCATACTCCCGAAAACGGCTGTATAACAATATCTGCAACCTCTAACCCGATATACGCTAATATCATAGTTACCGACAGCGGCAAAGGATTCCAAGATGAGGAGATACCTCACATATTCGAGAGATTCTACCGCTCCTGCGAGGATTCTTCCTCCGGCTACGGAATAGGTCTCGCCTTTGCAAAAAGGATAGTTACCGCTCAGAACGGCGTTTTAGAGGCAAAAAATGCTCCGACCGGCGGAGCTTGCTTCGATATGAGGATATACAGCACAGCTGTGTAAAAAATAAAAACGTCAGGATATATATCACAGGTCGCTTTTACGGAAATTCATACCTATTACTGGGGCAAACCTTTCTGAAGAAAGGTTCTTCCCCTGCCCCCTTTCCAAAGACTTTTAATTCTGTTTTTTCCGCAAGGGGTACTCCAAATATAACAAAAATAGCTCCGTTTTACCGTAAATGGGAATACCCCTTGCGGAAAAAACGGAGNNTTTTATACCATTGCGAAAAAAACCAGACGAAAGTTTTAGGAAGGGAGTTTGAGGGAGAACCCTTTTTCAAAAGGGTTTCCCTCAATAACAGGTGTAAGCTTCCATAAAAACAACCGGTATTATATATCCCGATGTTTTCATTTTTCGTACTGCTCGATGACACGTTCAGCCACTTCACGGCGTGTCTGACGGTTGTTCATGGCTTGTTTCTCGATATATCTGTGAGCCTGAGGCTCGGTGAATTTAAGGTACTTCATAAGCACTGTCTTAGCACGGTTTATAACACGCATTTCTTCTATACGGTTCATTATCTCCGGAGTTTCCTTTTTCAGTCCGGACATACGGCTGCGGTTGGCTGTGATAAGGCGGATATGTCTGCTGAGAGTTTCACGGCTGACCGGTCTTGCGAGTACAGTTACGCCATAATCTGAAAGTCTGTCGGCGAGTTCGTCTGCTATATCTCCGCTGCAAATCAGTATTATTCCGGCAGAAGTCTCCTCTGCGGCAGTTTCTGCAAGCTCCTGACCAAATTCATCTGACAATGGAGTATTTATTATAATGATATCAGGCGAAGCTCCGCCCTTTATAAGCCGTCTTGCCTCGCTGCATCCCGATATGACTGCGACTGAACCGAATCCCTCGATGCGTACAGCCTGTTCGAGCATTGCAAAAGAATTTGACGGTGCTGAAACAATATAAGCTCTGTTCATGGCGGCTACCTGTTAAGTGTACATAAAGTAAGCTTTGTCCTCAAACTCTGATTTATCCTTTGCGAGGTTGTATTCCTGTATCTGAGTTCTGAGGTGTGAGAGTATACTTGTGCGTACTTCATCCGGAAGCGAACGCTTTACAAAATCACTGTTTTCAGCGATAAATACAGCTTCTTCAAGAGAAGCCGGCAGACGCTCGAAATCAGCCGGAGTATGACCGACTTTCATAGTGCTGTCCATGATAGAGCAGTCACCTGAACTTATACCCTCGATACCGGCTGCAAGTATGAGCTTGAATGCGATATACGGATTGCAGGCAGCGTCAGCGGAACGAAGCTCTATACGTGGCGAAACTCCGACAGCTTTTGGTATGCGTATAAGCTGTGAGCGGTTCTCGGACGACCAGTCAACGTACTTCGGAGCGTAACCCATACCAAAACGCTTGTATGAATTTGTGGTAGAATTAAGAAAGGCTGTTATCTCTCTGATACGGCTGAGAACTCCGGAAATAAAGCATTTTCCCTCATGTGACATATTCTCAGGCTCGCCGCTGAAAATGTACTCTCCGTTCTTTTTGAGACTGAGAGATATGCTCAGAGCGCTTCCGTGCTCATTCTGCAAAGGCTTAGGCATGAATGATGCAAACAGACCGTTCTGTGCAGCTATGGACTTAACTACCGTCTTGTAGTGTACCATATCATCGGCTGCTGTGACAGGTTCGTTTTCACGGAATTCTATCTCATTCTGTCCCGGACCGTGCTTATGACATGAACTTTTCGGGCTTAGTCCCATTTCTTCGAGAGAGAGACATATCTCACGCCTTGCATTCTCACACTTGTCAAGAGGTGCAACATCAAGATAACCGCCGTTGTCATGCGGTATTTTTGTAGGAGTGCCCTTTTCGTCAAGCTCAAAAAGATAAAACTCGCACTTTGTTCCCATTTCGCAGGAATAGCCGTCAAGGCGCAGATCATTTATACAGCTTACGAGGTCGCTGCGGATATCGCCTACATAGTCGCTTCCGTCAATGTTTTTCAGACTGCAAAAGAAGCGCACTACCCGTCCTGACTTAGGTCTCCACGGGAGTACAGAAAGTGTGGATATATCCGGTACAAGAAGCAGGTCGGAACAGTTTTCGCTTATACCTGAGGCATCAAATGGTATGCCGTATGTAAACGCTCTCGGCAGCTCATTCGGCATGATAGCCACATTTTTGAGATTGCCGAAGATATCGCAGAATGTAAGTCTTATAAATTTGACATCGTTTTCCTCAACGAATTTAAGAATTTCTTTTGGAGAAAAGCTCATGAACATTACCTCCGTTCAAATCAACTAAAGTAATATTATAGCATATTTTCACAAATAAAGCAATATCTTAAAATGATAATTTCAGGGCTCCCGCATGAA
>DEBW01000021.1:21548-26183 GCA_002348905.1 Ruminococcus flavefaciens
ATTCCAAAGGCAGCGCCTTTGGTCGCTTTTCTTTTAGCAAAAACAAACGTGTAGGGGCGGATATCATCCGCCCACACCGTAACCGATAAATTATATTCGGGCGGATGATATCCGTCCCTACAAAAATACGTGTTTCATGTCATAATATTTTGAAAATTGATTTTCGTGTAAAACGCATGACAAAAGCATGTGAGTTGATTTGCGAGCAAATCAAAGTCAATATCCTCATTATTTATATGATTTGTTTTTTGTTATATTTGTCATGGTAAATATAGCTAAATTATGCAACTGTTTTACTGTGATACTGTATATAGTGCTGTAAAAATGGTCGTATGAACTCATTTTTTGTCATATAACCTCTTGTACAAAGTGCAAAAAAGCATATATTTCAAGTTGTGCAACACCTCTAAAGTAAAGTGTCAAAAACTGCCTTTCAGAGCATTCTATAACGATTTTTGTTGTTAACAAGTAAATCGTCTTGACAAAAGTAAATTTAAATGCTATAATATAAATATGTTAGGATTTACTAACTTTTGAAGGAGGGATCTTATGTTTATCGAGATCAAAGACATAAAAAAACATTATGGTGAGGGCGAAAGCAGAGTAGAAGTCCTCAAGGGTATATCATTTCAGCTTGAAAAAGGCGAATTCTGCGTACTTCTCGGCCCTTCCGGCTCAGGTAAGTCAACTCTGCTGAATATTATCGGTGGCATTGACAGCCCTGACAGCGGTTACATATCTGTAAACGGCGAAAAAACTGCGGATATGAGCGAAAAAGCTCTTACGATGTACCGCAGGAAGCACCTCGGTTATATCTTTCAGATGTACAATCTGATACCAAACCTGAATATCAAGGAGAATATAGAGGTCGGAGCTTATCTCAGCGACAAACCGCTTGACGTTGATGATATCCTTAAAACTCTCGGACTTTACGAGCACCGTCACAAGCTTCCGAATCAGCTTTCGGGCGGTCAGCAGCAGCGTACAGCTATAGGCAGAGCTATCGTGAAAAATCCGGATATACTCCTCTGCGATGAGCCTACAGGCGCTCTTGACTACAACACCTCAAAGGAGATATTAAAACTCATTGAAACTGTCAATCAGAAGTACGGCAGTACGATAATAATGGTAACTCACAATGACGCTATCAAGAATATGGCAGACAGAGTTGTGAAACTCCGTGACGGTACTATCCGCAAGAATATCATCAACGAGAAAAAGCTTACCGCCGAAGAGCTTGACTGGTAAGGAGGGATACTATGAGAAATCCCATGAACCGCCGTATTCTTCTTGAAATAAAAGGTGAAGCCGGAAAATACTTTGTTATATTTATATTTATGCTTGCAATAGTCAGCATTGCGTCAGGATTCTTTATTGCGGACGCAAGTCTGAAAGCCGCATATGACGAGAGCTTTACAAAATACAACATCGAGGATGGCAATTTTGAACTTCCTGCTGAGGCTGATGATGAACTAAAAGATTCTATCGAAGAAGAAGGTCTGACTATATATAAGAACTTCTACAAGGACGAAAGTTCCTATAACGACAGCAAGCTGCGTATTTTCAAGGTCAGGGACGAAGTGAATACCATAAGCCTGCTGGAAGGAAGAATGCCGGAAAGCAAGTCTGAAATAGCTCTTGACCGCCTTTACATGAAAAGCAATGATATAAAGCTTAACGGTACTATCAACGCTGGCGGAAAAGATTATGATATAGTTGGAATCATCGCTCTGCCGGACTATTCTGCTCTGTATGAAAGCAATACCGATTTCATGTTCGATACAGAAAAATTCGGAGTTGCAGCTGTTACAGAAGATGCTTTTGAAAGTATAAGCGACAACAACCTGCATTACTCCTACTCATGGAAATACAATGATCCGCCGGCTGATAGATTCAGTAAGGAAGCTATCGAAAGAAGCAACGACCTTATCAAAGCTCTGTCACAAAAGACACAGCTACTTAATTTTATACCGACCTGCCGCAACAGTGCGATAAAATTTGCCGGAAATGACCTCGGTCACGACAGGATAATGTTCGTGGTAATGCTTGATATGCTGGTAGTTATAATATCTTTCGTTTTTGCAGTTACCACAAGCAATACTATCGCAAAGGAAGCAAATGTTATCGGCACTCTGAGGGCATCCGGCTACACTAAGGGCGAGCTTATCCGCCACTATATGGCAGCTCCGGTGGTCGTACTGCTTGCAGCTTCAATAGTAGGTAATATCCTCGGATATACCATTATGAAAGGCTACATGGCTGAGATGTACCTCGGCTCATACAGTCTTGTCAGCTACGATACTTTATGGAATACTGATGCTTTTATAGATACTACAGTCATACCGCTTCTGATACTCATAGCTATCAATTTCATTATGCTGTATTCAAAGCTCAGTCTTTCACCGCTGAAATTCCTGCGCCGTGACCTTAAACGTCATCAGCGCAAAAAAGCTTTCAAGCTCAGCACAAAAATACCGATAATGACACGCTGCCGCATAAGGGTGCTTTTACAGAATATCCCAGGATATATTACTATCTTTACCGGACTTTTCTTTGCAAGCACTATCATGATATTCGCTCTGCTGTTCCAGCCGCTTCTTGATAATTTCGAGAGGGACACTGTTAACAGCATGATAGCCGAGCACCAGTACATCCTTAAAGCTCCAGTGCCTACCACAAATGAAGATGCAGAAAAATTTGCTGCCGGAGAGCTTAAAATAATCAACGGAGACTTCTCAGAGGACGTTTCTATCTATGGCATATCAGCTGACAGCAAATACTATCACGCTTCCCTTGATAAGAATACTGTATACGTCTCCTCAGCATACGCCGATAAATACCGCCTTGAAGCCGGTGATACGATAACTCTCCACGATGAATACGGCGATAAGGAGTATGATTTCAGCATAAGCGATATCTACGATTATCCAAGCACTCTTGCAGTTTTCATGGAGATTGACAGATTCAATGAGACTTTTGAAAATGACGAAAGCTACTTTACAGGTTATCTCTCAGATACTGAGATAGACGATGTTGATGAACAGTATATCGCATCAGAGATAACTATTGACGACCTCACAAAGACTTCCCGTCAGCTTAAACGCTCAATGGGAAATATGATGATAATATTCATAATTCTTGGAGTTGCGGTTATCATACTCGTTGTGTACCTGCTTTCAAAGGTAATGATAGAGAAGAATACACAGTCGATATCTGTAGTAAAGATACTCGGTTATGTGCCAAAAGAGATAAGCGGACTTTATCTGCGTACAACAACTATAGTAACGCTTGTATCCCTTGTATTGTGCATACCTCTTGTAAGCGTTGCGCTTGATGCATTATGGCGTGGAATGATGATGAGCTATCCAGGCTGGCTTGCTCCGATAGTACCGACATCAGCGTACATAAAAACAGTNNGATTGTGCCGGCATCAGCATATGTAAAAACGGTACTCCTCGGCGCAACGACATATCTTGTAACGGCTCTGCTGCTAAAACGCCGTATAAATAAGATACCTATGGACGAAGCTTTGAAGAATACTGAATAAACATGAAGGGCGGACATTGTCCGCCCTTGAATTTTACTCAGAAGCAAGTGTTCCTGTGATGATAAGAGTGCTTTCACCCGGCTGAACGCTCCATGCTCCGGTATTCGGATCCTGAACGTATTCAGCAGCTGGAACAGTTATCTGTCCCTGTGTGCTTGTGAATGTGCCGGTTGCAGGAGTATAGGTGTAGTTAGTGCCGGCTGCCCATGGAGTACCGTTGAAAGTAACAGAAGTGATATTGAGTGCCGGATCGAATACATCGTTGAATACAACGCTGTCAGAAGTTGTAACAGGTACGCTGCCGCTGTTGCTGATAACGAAGGTATAAGTCAGCTCGCCGCCGTCCTGAACTGCTGTAGGTGAAAGAGCCTTTGTGATAGAAAGCTCAGCGTTTTCTTCAGGAGTTATAGTTGTGCTTGCGGTTGCGAGTACAGCTCTTGCATTGCTCGATACATCAACGTTGTTGGTTATAGAAGCGCCTTCGCCGAAAGGAGCATAGCTGTTTACGGATGCCTCGTAGATGATAAGAGCGTTTCCGCCTGCCGGTACGCTAATACCTGTCAGTGTCAGCGGATCGGTTGAATCCACTGTCGGAGCAGCCTGCTGTATGCCGTTGATATAATACTTCACAGAGCCGTCTGAGTAAGTCAGAGGTACGACTTCTGCGCCGGCATCGCCGAAGGTGTACCTGCCGAGGTCGTCGGTTACTGTCAGGTCAGTAAAGCCTGTAGCTCCGCTGTTTACGATACTGATAACGAAAGAAGTATCAGAACCGGCGGTATACTGGTCGTCAACAGCCTCTTTGGAAGCTGTAAGGGTTTCGATTATCTCGCCCGTGATGATATTTGAAAGGGCAACATTTCCGTTGTAGGAAAGTGAAGCCTGATTATAAAATACTGCCATGATATATTCCTCCTTTGTTTTGCGGCAGTTTTGCCTGCCAGTGTATTATATGCGGAGGTTGAAAATACGGTTACTTTTACAATATTTGCCTTTCAGAAGCGTTTGCGACAGTAAATTTGCCTTGCATTTTAATTAACGGCGCAATATTGCGTGGGTGCAGGTTGACTCCCCACAGTGTGGGGAGA
>DEBW01000021.1:26376-33127 GCA_002348905.1 Ruminococcus flavefaciens
TGCAGCTCTGCTGTAGAGAGTTTTTCCCTTGCAACAAAAGCGTGTGAGTTGATTTGCAGGCAAATCAACGACAATAAATCCATTATTTATAATTTAAAAACATCTCACTTTCAACCTGCGTTTTTCAAATTAACCCTTTCTTTTTTCATTCAATCGTGCTATAATGTATCTTAGACTATTTTTTTAGGAGGTAATATGGACAAGAGTCTTTTAAAATACACGAAATACACCAAAGAAAAATACTTTCAGGCTTTTCTGCTGGGATTTTCCATGCTTCTGCTGTCACTTCTGCCGGTGATGATATGCGATCAGGGCTATTTCATATACTACGGCGACTTCAACGCTCAGCAGATACCATTCTACAATCTCGCAAACGATGCAGTCCGCTCAGGGCAGTTCGGCTGGAACTGGTACACGGACTTAGGCTCTGACCTGCTCACATCGTACTCGTTCTATCTGTCAGCAAGCCCGTTCTTCTGGCTGAGTACAATTCTGCCACGAGGGTGGGTAACATTCTCGATACCGGTGCTTCTGGCGCTGAAACACGGCATAGCTTCCCTTACTGCATATACTTACATACGGCGGTTTGTCCGCAGCAAGGAAGCTGCTCTGACCGGAGCTATGCTTTACACATTCTCAGGATTTCAGATATTCAACATCTTCTTCAACCACTTTCAGGATGTTACAGCTCTATTCCCTCTCATGCTCATTGCCATGGAGGAAAACATCAATAACCGCCGCCGTGGCTGGTTTGCGCTGATAGTGGCTGTAATGGGCGCTTTGAACTACTACTTCTTTACCGGAGAAGCCGTATTCCTTGTCCTGTACTTCCTCGTCAGAGTTCCTTGCAGTGACTTCAGGGTAACATGGAAAAAATTCTTCGGACTGCTCTTTGAAGCTATAATAGGTACTGGTATCGCCTGCGTGGTACTTCTTCCGTCTGCTTTAGCGATACTCGGCAACTACCGCATAAAACAGCGCATTTACGGCACTGACTGGATAATCTACTACGAACCTTCAAGAATATTCCGTATCATACAGACTTTCTTCATGCCGTCCGATGCTCCTGCAAGACCGAATCTTTTCAAGAGCGACGGTGCAAAATGGTCATCAGTCGGCGGATACTTCCCGATGTTCTCGATGCTTGGAGTTATCACCTTCCTGCGTACAAGGAAAAAGCACTGGGCAGTAAAACTGTCGGTAATATGCATCATATGCTCAATGATACCGATACTCAACTGTATGTACTATACCTTCAATGCGTCTTACTACGCACGTTGGTTCTTCATGCCGATACTCATATTTGCCATGATGACTGCACAGGCTCTCGATGATGAAAACGCCGATTTCAAGCCTGCGGTAAAGTTCACAGCTGTAATGCTCACAGTCCTTTCAGCAATATCGCTTATCCCCGAAAAGGAAGATGACAAGCTTAAATGGTTCGCAGTATGCTATGATACGCCGTATTTCTGGGTACAAATGGCAATTGCGGTACTAAGCCTTATCTTTGCGGTATACATACTCTCACGCCGCAGAAAAGGTATGCCTTTCACCGGACTTTCGGTCTACAGCACATCTGTTGCCTGTGTCGTATGTACTCTTGCAATGGTAGTATACGGCGCTGCAACTCCTGCAAATGCCCGTAATTATATCGAGTCTGCCATAAAAGGCGGTGACAGCGTTTATGAAAAAGTCTCTGAGGATAACTTCTTCCGTGTTGATATCTCCGAAAACTGCGACAACTACCCTATGTTATGGAAGCTTCCGAGCATGAGAGCGTTCCAGAGCGTTGTTTCGACCTCTATCATGGACTTTTACGACAATGTAGGCGTTAAGCGTGATGTTGCTTCAAGAGCCGATATAACGCATTATTCTCTGCGTGGACTGCTGTCAGTCAAGTACTTCTACCGTGAGATAAACGGCGGTCTTACCTATGATGAGTTAAAGTCCGGCAAAGAGCCTGACTCATCTCAGATAAGCGGAAGCACCGGCATAAACGCTTCAAAGGTCGATGTAACCAAATACCTCAAAGGTTTTAAATATGTCGGCAAAAACGACCACTTCGAGATATACGAGAATACGCTGTATGTACCTATGGGATTCGGCTACGACACTTATATGTCCGAGAAAGATGCAGCCGAACTTTCAAAGGCTTCAAGGGAAAAGATACTCATGAAAGCCCTCATACTCAGTGATGAACAGATAGAAAAGTACGGCGGTCTTATGAAAGAGATCTCACCTACCATGCATACTACTATAACCGCTGACAGCTACGAAAGATTTTGCAGGGAGAAACAGAAAAACTGTGCCGACTCATTCAGCTATGATTCATACGGTTTCAAAGCTGATATAACCCTTGATTCACCTCAGCTTGTATTTTTCAGTGTCCCTTACAGCGACGGCTGGACTGCTGAGGTCAATGGTCAGCCTGTGGAAGTTGAAAAGGTGTCATACGGTTTTATGGCTGTAAAATGTGATGTCGGCAAAAATGAGATAAAGTTCCGCTATGTAACTCCCGGACTTAAAAACGGAGCTTACATATCACTTGCTTCTCTGCTGATACTTGCAATGTACGCACTTATCATGCACAAGCTTGACAAAAAGCGCAGTTTTAGCCGTTTCAGACACAGCTACGGCTACGATTCATACGAAAAAATACCGGCTTCTGAGGTATATGTAAGAAGCTTTATCAAAAAATAAACGGAGGTAATTATTATGCATCTTGATGAAAAAACTCTCAAAAGCGAAACGATCTACGAAGGTCCTATCTTCACTATCACTCATGATACCGTTGAACTCGAAAACGGCAATGAGGCGATACGTGACGTACTTATCCACCACGGCGGAGTATGCGTTATACCGGTAACTGAGAATAACGAGATACTCATGGTAAAACAGTTCCGCTACCCTTTCCGCACTGTTACCCTTGAAGTGCCTGCCGGAAAGCTCGAAAAGGGCGAAGACCATGCAGAATGCGGAAAGCGTGAGCTTCTTGAAGAGACCGGCTGTACCTGTGAGGAGTACACCTATCTCGGAGAAATGTTCCCGACTCCGGCATACAACACGGAGATAACCTATATGTACATGGCAAGAGGTCTTTCTTATGAAAAACAGTCTCTCGATCCTGACGAATTTCTCGATGTCGTAAAAGTGCCGATATCTGAAGCTGTTGAAAAGGTCATGGACGGAACTATCCGTGACGGAAAAACTCAGATAGTTATACTCAAAGCCGCAAGGATACTTGGTTTATAACAATAAAAAGGGAGCATCAAAGCTCCCTTTTATTTTTCAGTTATTCAGCAGCTTCTGTCTCAGCTTCCTCTGCTGCAAGCATAGCTATCTGTCTTTCATATGCTTCAAGGATAGTTTCCTCGAAAAGCTTTCTTGAATCCGGTGAGATTGGATGAACTATGTCACGGAAAACGCCGTTCTCATCTTTTCTGCTTGGCATAGCCACAAATAGTCTCTCATCACCCTGCACTACTTTTATGTCATGTACAGCAAACATATCATCTATGGTAACTGAAACAACAGCACGAAGTCTGCCTTCTGACATGATTTTTCTGATTTTTACGTCTGTGATATTCAATGTCGTAACCTCCTTAAAAAATATTTTTTTGCCCACCTGATGTGTATTTGTCCTGCTATTAATTAAAACATAAACAAATTCGCCTTTGAATCTGTAATTTCTTAATACTAAAAAGTCAGAACAACCGTTCACACATCAACATATACGTCTGTCCTTTATTATAACTCATTAATCTAAAAAAAGCAATACTAATTTCAAATAATTAAATATATATTTTTTGATGTGAACTATCACAGCACTAAAGCGTTGACGTTTAAGCACATTTTTCGGCAGATCCCAATTTCAGCTATAGGAAAAATCTTTACCTCACTGACTTTATATTTGTTGTTTTTTACTTTAAATTACTCTTGAAATATTTTGTGGAATATAGTATAATAATAAAATAGGTATATTATGCCAGCTCAGCTGACGAATCATATTTAAGAAAAGGTGATCGGTTTTGGATAAAAGCATCCTTAATATATTAGAAGGCAAAAAACACATACACTTTATCGGCATCGGCGGTTCAGGAATGTACCCTCTTGCTCAGATACTCCACGGTCAGGGATACTACCTTACCGGCTCTGACAACAACGAGACAGAAACTCTCGATGCTGTAAGAAAAATGGGAATACCTGTATTCATCGGTCAGAGAGCCGAAAATATCGAAGGCGCTGACCTTATCGTACACACTGCCGCTATCATGGCTGACAATCCGGAGCTTATGGCTGCCAAGGCAAGCGGAGTTCCTGTACTTGAACGTGCTGACCTGCTCGGTATCGTTACAAGCTGGTACAGCAATGCTATATGCGTATCAGGTACTCACGGCAAGACATCCACAACTTCCATGATAACTCAGATACTCTGCACAGCAGATATCGACATATCCGCTTATATCGGCGGTAAACTTCCATGTATCGGCGGAAGCGGAAAGTCCGGTTCAAGCGATATACTTGTATGTGAATCATGCGAATTTGAAGACCACTTCCTCAAATTCTACCCTGATATAGCCGTTATACTCAATATCGACGCTGACCACCTCGATTATTTCGGCACACTTGAAAATATAATCAAGTCATTCCATAAATTCTGCGAAAATACTTCAAAGTGCATCATTGTCAACGGCTCTGACGCTAATTCTATGAAGGCTCTCGAAGGCATTACAGGCAAGGAGATAATCACTTTCGGCAAGGACGATTCCTGCGACTACTATCCTGCAAACGTCAAGCATGAAAACGGTCTTCTCACCACATACGACGCTATGTACCACGGTGAAAAGCTCGGTACTATAACTCTCCACGTTGCCGGTATACACAACGTTCTCAACTCTCTTGCCGCAATAGCTGCCGCAAGATATGCCGGAGCTGAATTTTCTGCTATACAGAAAGGTCTTGAAGATTTCAGAGGAGCTAAGCGCCGCTTTGAAAAGCTCGGCTGCGAAAAGGGCATAACCGTTGTTGACGACTACGCTCACCACCCGACTGAGCTTGAAGCTACTCTCAACGCTGCTATGGAAATGGATTTCAGAAAGGTATGGGCAGTATTCCAGCCTTTCACTTTCAGCCGTACAAAGCTTCTTCTTGACGACTTCGCAAGAGTTCTCCAGATACCTGACCATGCTGTTCTTACCGATATCATGGGCAGCCGTGAGAAGAATACCTACGGCATATTCACCCGTCACCTCGCTGAAAAGATACCTGACTGCATATGGTTCCCGCAGGATGAGACTGCTGAGTGGACTGACGAGCGCAAGTACGCTAACTTCCAACAGATATGCGACTATATATGCGAAAATGCTCAGGAAGGCGACCTTGTTATAACTCTCGGCTGCGGTGACGCTTACAAGATAGCAAAAATGGTTCTCGCAAAACTTGCTGAGAAATGATATATAATTATTGTGTAGGGACGACCACCGGTCGTCCGCAAACAAAACATCAATGACATCACACAGACAATCAAATATCTTATTCCAAACGGGGTGCTTTTATGTCCAAGGAAAAAGAACTTGAAGTATTCAACTTCATAAAAAGCCGTCTGAGCGACGGTATATCACCTTCTGTGCGTGAAATAATGGACGCTGCCGGCTTCAAGTCCACTTCTACTGCACACCGCTATATAAATTCTCTCGTTGATGCCGGACTTCTCGAAAAAAGCGACAGTCTCAACCGCTCACTGAGACTTCCCAACAGCTGTTCAGCTTCTGTACCGGTAGTAGGTACAGTTACAGCCGGTCAGCCTATCACTGCCGTGGAGGATATTACCGGTTATATCGGCTTTGAAGCTCCCGGATGCGATCCGGAAGACCTGTTCGCTCTGAAAGTCAGAGGCGAGAGCATGATAAACGCCGGCATACTTGACGGCGATATAGTTATCGTTCAGAAAACCGAATACGCCGAAAACGGCGATATCGTAGTGGCTTTCGTTGACGGCGAGGACGCTACTGTAAAACGTTTCTATAAAGAAAAAGGATACTACCGGTTACAGCCGGAAAACGATACAATGGATCCTATCATTCTTGATGAATGTGAGATACTCGGAAAGGTAATAGGTCTTAAACGTTATTATTAAGGGGAAAAATATGAACTTCAAACGTACTATTGCAGGAATATCTGCTTTATGTCTTGTCGGAGCTGTATCTTTCACAGCAGGAATGGCTGCTTCTCCAAAGGGTACAAATGCTGCCGCAAATTTATTCGGAGATATTAACGGCGATGAAAAAATAGACGCAAAGGACGCTTCTGTTATACTAAGCTACTATTCCTATCTTTCAACTACCAGCGAAAATGTTATGTCGTTAGAGGAATTCATGATAAACGGCAGAAATACACAGCCTGAAACTCCTGACAGAGAGGTAAAGCTCAAGACCGGCGGTGACAAGTTCACTGTCGTTGCATGGAATGCAGATGATGCACCAACACTTATAGCTAACTGGCTCGGACTTGATCCTGTTACTATAATGGATGAACTTGCCGATGACCATATCGAAGGAGTCAACCTTGTCGTACTCGGCACAAGCGGCAGCATGGCTTCTGAACGTTACGACGAGATGTTCAACAGCGGAGCTGATATGGATGTTTATTTTTCTGAACCCAACTGGGCGTTAAAATATTTAAACGACGACAGCCGTTCCGCTCCTCTTTCTGACGTTGGTATAAGATTGGACGATACGAAAGATATGTACCC
>DEBW01000021.1:33137-47042 GCA_002348905.1 Ruminococcus flavefaciens
CCCTATACTGTTGAACAGTGTAAGGACAGCAATGGAGTATTAAAGGCTGCTGCATGGTATGCTGCTCCGGGATGCTTTGCTTATCGTGCTGACTTTGCCGAGAAGTACCTCGACGTTAAAAATCCTGAGGAAATGCAGGCTGCTATCGGTAACTGGGACGATTTCGTTTCTGCCGCTCAGACTATTTCAAGAAAAACACTCGGAGAATTTGCTCTTGCTGATACAGTAAACGGTATGTGGACGGCTTATAGCCATGGACGTTCTGCTGCTTACGTAAAGGACGGAACTATAAATATCGACGACGATGTAAAAGATTTCGCAGACAAAGCCAAAACTCTCTGGGACTGCAGCGGTGTTACAAAAAACAGTCAATGGACTGATGAGTGGATTGATGCCGGAAGAACTGGTGCTTGCATGGGATATTTCGTATCTTCATGGGGACTTGACGGATTCTTCGTTGAAGCCGCAGGCGGAGTGAACGGTGAAACATACGGAAAATGGGCAGTATGCGAAGGTCCTGCTCCTTATTACTGGGGCGGCACTATGATGCTTGTAAATCCGGCTACTGATAACGCCGAAGAAGCCCGTGATTTCATACTCGCTTCTGCTTTCAACAAGGATAATCTTAAAAAGTACGCTTCACAGCTCACAAATCCAGTTCTGCCGAACAGCATGACTGTTTCAGCTTCACTTGCTGAGGATAATTTCACTTACAGTCAGACTATCTCGCAAAATTTCGGCGGTCAGAATTATTTTGCAGTTCTTGATAAAAATGCAAGAACTATCGACCTCACCGGAAAGATAACTCCGTATGATGACGCTATTGAAGCTGATATCATATATGGTTTATATAATGATTATATTTCAAAAGGCATAAAAGGCAAAAGCTTAGAACAGACATTGACAGATATCAAAAAGAAAATACAGACCGACTGTCCGTCTCTTAAATAACAGGATATAGTTTTCATGTATTGTTAGGGGGAAAAACATGGATATCAAGTATACTATAATAGGTACACTGGCTCTTATGGCTGTAGGCACAGGAGCTATTGCAATGCTCAGCAATTCTCACGAACCTTCAGATGAACAGGATGAGATCATAGAAGACAGCGTTGAAACTGAGGAGAATACCGAGGAGGAAACTCTGTCAGAAGAAGAGGAAGAAACAGAAGAAGAAACAGAACCGACTGAAGATAACTGTGAGCCTGATCCGCTGCCGCTGCATCTTAATACCGGCGGAGATACTTTCACTATTGCCGCATGGAATCCTGATGAAGTTACTGTTCTCCTTGCAAACTGGCTCGGCATGGACACAAATGAAGTAAGGAATGCGGTAAATACCAATAAAATAGACGGCGTTAAATGCGTTGTATTCAACGTCGGCGGATATTGCGCTTCTGAGTATTACGACAGTATGTTCATCCAAGGCGATGACCTTGACGTTTACTTTGCTGAGCCTGACTGGGCTTTGCAGTTCCTTGACGATGATTCACGTACTGCTCCCATTTCTGACATTGGAATACCTGAGTATCAATTTGGTTATATGTACGATTACACTCTTGAACAATGCGTGAATACAAACGGAGTGCTGAAAGGCATACCGTATATAGCTTGTCCGGGATGTTTCGCTTACAGAACTGACCTCGCAGAAGAATATCTCGGTGTATTAGACAAGGACGAAATGCAGAGCCGCATCGGAAACTGGGATAACTTTGTTTCCGCTGCAAAAGAGGTTTCTGATCGTTCCGGCGGAAAGGCTGCTCTTGCCGATTCTATAGGAGGTATTTCTCAGGCATACTTCTGCGGCAGAAATAAGCCTTTGGTTATCGACGGTCACCTCGACATTGACGATACTGCTAAAGACTATGAATCTCTTGTAAGAGAACTCTGGGACTGCGGCGGAGTTTCTAAAAATGATCAATGGACTGACGAATGGTATACCAATATCCAGAACGGTGACTGCATGGGCTGCTTCGTACCTGTATGGGCATTGCAGAAAAACACCTTCTTTATAGATGCTAACTGCAAGTCATACGGCAAATGGGCGCTCTGCTCAGGTCCTCAGCCTTACAGCTGGGGCGGAAATATGCTGGTAGTCAACCCATATACTGATAACGGTGAAGAAGTCCGTGACTTTATCACCTCCGCCATCTACGAGGAGAATATGTTTAAATTTGCTTCGCAAAGCTCAAGTATGCCGAACAATATAAACGTAGTCCAGCAGCTTATAGAAAATAATTTTGCTTATGACGATGTAACCTCCGGCAACATAGGCGGTCAGAATTATCTTGAGATCCTTGACGGAAATGCCAGGGCTCTCGATTTAAAAGGTCTTATCACACCTTACGATTCTACTATACAGTCAGACCTTACATCCAGTCTTTCATACTGCCTTAGCCGCAAGTCCGACTTTGATGAGAAACTTGATCTCATAAAAGAAGATCTTGCTTTAAACTATCCGGAACTCGAAATAAATTAAGAAAGGAAAAAAACCTAAAATGCTAAATGATGTTAAAGTTATAATATGCGGAAAAGAATACAAAGTCAAGACCGCAGAATCCCCTAACTATGTATACTCCCTTGCCCGTGCCCTTGAATCAAAGATAAACGAGCTTATGAACTCAGGAAGCGGTTCTTCACCTTATACTGCTTCTATAATGGTGGCTCTCAGCCTTCTTGACGACCTCAACAAGTCAAATCAGCGTCTCGACAATATCCGTAACCAGACTAAGGAATATGTTGACGAAGCCGGCAAGACACGCATTGAACGTGACTCTGCCGTTAAGGAGATAGAATCTCTCAAAGCTAAGATAGCTGAGCTTGAAAATATGGTCAAGCTCAAACAGCTCAAGGACAGCTTAGATGAATAAGCCGGAAATACTCGCTCCTGCCGGAAGTCCTGAAACTTTGTCTGCGGCTCTCCGTGCCGGAGCTGATGCTGTTTATGTCGGCGGAAAGAGGTTCTCTGCACGTAACAGTGCCGCAAATTTTTCTGACGAAGAACTTGCCGAAGCTCTCAGACTGTGCCATAACTACGGCGCTAAACTTTATCTCGCTGTAAATACTATCATATCCGATGATGAAGCTGCCGGATTCTGCGATTACATAAAGCTTACTTCATCTATGGGAGTTGACGGCTATATCGTTCAGGACTGGGGCGCTGCAAGAATAATACGCACTGCTGTGCCTGACGCTGTTATACACGCTTCAACACAGATGTCAGTGCATACAGCCGCTGCTGCACGTTTTCTGCGTAAACTCGGCTATTCAAGAGTAGTACCGGCACGAGAGCTTGACAAAAACGTTATTGAAAAGATATGCCGTGAAGATGTCGAAACCGAGATTTTCGTACACGGCGCACTTTGTATGTCTGTGTCCGGACAATGCTATATGTCGGCAATGATAGGCTCACGCTCTGCAAACCGTGGCTGCTGCGGACAGGCTTGCCGCCTGCCGTTTTCTGCTATAGGAGACAAGAACAAGTGCGCTCTTTCGCTGAAAGACCTTTCTCTCCTTGAACGTGCTGACGAACTTACAGCTATGGGCGTAGATTCGCTGAAAATCGAGGGCAGAATGAAGCGTCCGGAGTATGTCGCATCATCTGTCAATGAACTGAAAAAAGCTCTTGACGGCGAAACTCCTGATATGCCTCTTTTAAAGGGAATATTCTCACGAAGCGGCTTCACTGACGGCTATTTTGCCGGAAACAGAACTGATATGTTCGGAGTACGTGAGAAAGAGGACGTTACTGCTGCACGTACACTCATACCTAAGATACATGAACTTTACCGCTCTGAACGTCAGGTGTACCCTGTTGATATAAGCGTAAGCATCAAATCAGGAAAGCCTGTATCTGCAAAGGCGGTATGCGGTAATGTTACCGCAGAAGCGGAAGGCACAGTTCCGGACACCGCTCAGAACAGACCTACAGACATTTCCGCAGTCGAAAAGCAGTTCTCAAAGCTCGGAGATACTGTATTCACCCTAAGAAACCTTGAAGCCGATATCGACGGCGGACTTTTTATGCCTGCCGGAAAGCTGAATGAGTTAAGGCGTACACTCGTCGAAAAGCTCACAGAAGCTGTAATATCGCACAATACTCCGGTATACACTATCACAGGAGATATGCCCGAACTTCCTATGGCAAACCGTACCGCTCAGGCTGAAAAACTGCCTGTACGCACACTCTGCCGTACTGCTGAACAGGCTGTATCAGCGGCTCAGATGTCGCAGTATGTGATAGTTCCGGTCAATATAGTTAACGAAAGCCTGCTTGAAAAAGTTCCGGCTGAAAAAATAATACTCTCACCTCCCCGATTTATTGCGGACGAGGAAAAACTTACACGACAGCTTGAAGATATTCGTGAAAAATACGGCATTGACCGTCTTTTCTGCCATACTCCCGACAGCATAGCTATAGGAAAAGAACTCGGCATGAAGCTTCACGGAAGTATGACGCTGAATGTGTACAACTCATACAGTGCAGAATATCTGCGTGAACTCGGCTTGGAGGACTGCATTTTCTCAGTTGAGGCTACTGCTGACCAGTACGGTAAAATAAATTCACTTCTTCCGCTCGGAGCTGTTATCTATGGCAGACTTCCGCTCATGCTTACAAGAAACTGTCCTGTAAAGAACGAAGTAGGATGCGGAAAATGTACAGGTCATCTCATTGACCGCACAGGACGTACACTTCCTGTTGCCTGCTCAAAAGAATACGTTGAGGTGCTCAATCCTGACGTACTCTATATGTACGACAGGCTCGGCGAACTGAAAAATATAAGCTACGGTCTTGTGATACTCAGCGATGAAAACGCTGAACAGACTGTTACTGCTCTTTCCGGCAGAAAACCGGAAGGAAATATCACAAGAGGACTTTACTACAGAGGTATCGGATAATGAAGCTCACTTTTAAAAAACTCGATGAAAAAGCTATGATCCCCACAAGAGCGACCAAATTCAGCGCAGGCATGGACTTGTACGCCTGCCTTGATGCTCCTGTTGAACTTGCTCCGGGAGAGATAAAGATGATACCAACAGGTCTGACTGCTCAGACTGACTGCGACGATGTAGCTATGCTCATCTACCCACGCTCCGGACTTTCCACGAAGTACGGCATATCCCTCGCTAACTGCGTCGGAGTTGTAGACAGCGACTACAGAGGTGCATGGTTCATCCCGCTTATAAACCACGGCAAGGAGACTTTCACTGTTGAACATGGTATGCGTATAGCTCAGCTCATACCTACAAAGGTACTCTTCCCAGACATAGAGATAAGCGACACTCTCACCGAAACTGAAAGAGGAAGCGGCGGATTCGGCTCAACAGGAACTTAAAATTCATAATTATTAATCAAAAAGAATGGAGATAGTAATATGAAACAAGGATTGTATATGTCATTTCTGATGTTATGCGCTGTTGTTATCGGCGGATTCATCGGCGGAGCTATCGAAGGTACTCCCGGACTTGGCTGGCTTGGATACTCCAAAACTTTCGCCTTTGAACCAGGCACATTCATCGACATTGATATATTCCGCCTTACATTCGGCGTAAGCATAACCATATCCATAGCTCAGCTGATACTCATGGTCGTAGCTCTGATAGTGTATTATAATACAGCTCCTAAGCTTATCTCAGGTAAATAATTACAGTTTTATCCGTCTGCTGTACGCAGTCATTACAGAAAATTGCCAAAATTCATCAAAGGTAAAATTTCTCAGCAAAAATTATTGTCTAATTGCGCCTTTGGTGATATAATAATTGTGTACGTTTATAAATAAATATGCATTTTAAGGAGCTTCAGAATAAATGTTTACTAAAGATATAGGCATCGACCTCGGTACTGCCAATACCCTCGTATACCTCAGAGGAAAAGGCATTATCATAAGAGAACCTTCGGTCGTTGCTGTAAATACAAGAACTGACAAGACACGTTACGTGGGTATGGAGGCGAAAGAAGTCATCGGAAGAACTCCTGGTTCTATCGTTGCTGTACGTCCTCTGAAAGACGGCGTTATCGCTGACTTTGACATCGCCACAACCATGCTTCAGGAATTTATAAAGAAGGCTTTGAAAGGTACTGTACTTACAAAAGCCAACGTTATCATATGCATACCGTCCGGCGTTACTGCTGTTGAGCGCCGTGCCGTAAGAGAAGCCTGCAAAAAAGCAGGCGCTAATAATGTCCTTATCATCGAAGAGCCTATGGCTGCTGCTATCGGTGCAGGACTTCCTACAAATGATCCTGCCGGAAGCATGATAGTAGATATCGGCGGAGGTACGAGCGAAGTCGCTGTTGTATCTCTCGGCGGTATAGTTGCTTCACGCTCTATCAGATGCGCCGGAGACGAATTTGATACATCCATAATCAATTACATCAAGAAAAAGTATAACCTCCTCATCGGTGAGAGAACTGCTGAGAATATCAAAATAGAGATAGGCTCTGCTTTTCCGAGCGAAAAAGAGGACTCTATGGAGATAAAGGGCAGAAATATCCTCAATGGTCTGCCGGAAAACGTTACTGTAAACTCTGCTGAGATACGTGATGCTCTCGTTGAACCTCTCGCAAGAGTTATCGACGCTATCAAGGCTACTCTCGAAGAAACTCCTCCGGAGCTTTCTGCCGATATCATCGACCACGGCATCACTCTTGCCGGCGGCGGCGCTCTCCTCAGAGGTCTTGACAGACTTATCAACCGTGAGACAGGTATGCCGGTATACATCGCAGAGTATCCTCTCGACTGCGTTGCTGAGGGTACTGGCAAGATACTTGAGAATATCAGCGACTATCAGGACGCTCTTACCGATAATATCAAGTATTATTAAGGAGGCTGTTCATGCGTGAATTTCTGAAAAGCACTCGATTCAAGATCTTGCTTGCTTTTATCGCTTTCCTTGTCGGCGTAATGATATATGCCGTAACAAAAGGCGGATATTCCCTGTCAGGAGCTTCTTTTGTCAATACTGCTACAAAGCCTTTCCGATTCGTTACCAACGGCGCTTCTATGAAGCTTGAGAAAACTCTCGACCGCATAAGCAACGCCGATGCTTACTACAAGGAGAATATGGAGCTTAAAAAGCAGATAGGCGAACTCAACAAACAGCTCACAGACTACGACGACCTCAAAGCCGAAGTCGAAGAACTGCGTAAACTTGTAGTTATAAAGGAGGATCACCCTGACGAGATATACTCCCAGCCTGCTGAGGTACTGGGATATATAGCAAATGATCCGTTCAAGGGCTTCACTATCGACAAAGGCTCTGATGACGGTATAACTCCGTACAGCCCTGTCATGTGTCCGGAAGGAGTTGTGGGCATAACTATCGAAGTATCAAAAACGACTTCCACAGTCCGCACGATACTCTCCCCTGACCTTTCCATCGCTGCGGTATGTTCATCTACAAATACGGATTTCGGAATAGTCGAGGGTACTGTCCTTACCGCTGAAAAAGGCAATACCAAGCTTACTCACCTTAATCCTGAACACGGTCTCAAAGAAGGCGACCTTATCATCACATCCGGCAACAGCGGACTTTTCCCTAAGGATTACGCTATCGGCACTGTAAAGAGTACCGGCTTTGAGGCAAACGGTCTTTCTGCCTGTGCTGAGATAGAGCCTTGTGCGGATATTTCCCGTCTTGGTTCAGTATTCGTTATCCTTGACTTCACCGGCAAAAAGGAGGATGCAGATGAGGATAAAAACGACCCGTGAGAAGCGTATACTCTACACCAAGACCACTGTCAGGTGGATACTTTACTATGTACTGATACTGCTTTTCTTTACAATATTGACTTCCGGCACTTTCCTTAAACCGATGCTGCTTATACCGGCTGCAATGTGTATCGCAATAAACAACGATATCATGGCTTCTGCATTCACCGGTGCTGTGTGCGGTTTTCTTACGGATATGGCGTGTGGAAGGCTTTTCGGCTATAATGCCGTGCTCCTCACCGTTTTCTGCGCCGGAGCTACACTGATATTCGAGCTTTATCTGCGGAACAAATTCTTCAATTACCTGTGGATAACGGCACTTGCTTCATTCCTGCAATGCTGGCTCGATTACAAATTCTACTATCAGATGTGGGGATATGATGACGTTGAGCGGATATTTTACAATGTTACGCTTAAAGTGTGGATATATACCGTTATAGCATCAGTGTTCATATACCTTATATTCAAACTCATTGACCATTTCCTCATGCCGAGAGAACATCTCACTATCGAAGAAGCTATCACAGCTAAACGTACTACACGTATGTGATAAAAACAAACGGGCGGATAATATCCGCCCATAATAATATTTTGTGGAGGTAGAATATTGAACTCTGTTTCGGATACTATAAGATCCATAATAATAGTGGCACTGGTCGTACTCCTTGCCACATTTGCTTCACTCAAACTCATGAAGATACAGGTCATGGGAAACAGTGATATTGCTCAGCCTAAGAATTACGGCAGCGATGCTCTTGTGTATCAGCGTGAGATAGTACCTACACGAGGAGAGATACTCGACTACAGCGGAAATACTATCATAGGCAACGCAAGCCGATGTGACCTTGTTCTTCAAAAGGCTTTCTTTCCGGAGGATATAAAAGAAGGCAACCGTGTACTTCTTGATATACACAATGCCCTGCTTGAACATGGCTACGTTTTCAAGGAGTCTCTGCCTATCACTCAGGACTGGCCTTATGATTATACTGAGGAAGATGTTTCAGAAGTCGTTGAAAATCTGAATCTGAACGTTTATGCATCTGCTGAAAACTGCATAGACAAGCTCGTTTCTGACTATCAGATAGACGAAACTTTCACTCAGAATGAAAAACGTGTCATAGCTGGTATGCGATATGAGATGCTTGTACGTGACTTCTCGTACAGTATAGACCTTGTACTCGCCGAAGACGTTGACCATCAGACCGTCATCGACATGAAAGAACTTGGCAATTTCTGCCGTGGAATCGAAGCTGTTGACTCGGCTGAACGAGAGATCATCCGTGGAGATATACTTCCTCATGAGATAGGAACTATAGGTCCTATTTATGCTGAGGAATACGATGACCTCAAAAGCAAAGGCTACGCTATGAACGATAAAGTCGGCAAAAGCGGTATAGAACTTGCTATGGAGCGTGAACTGAGAGGTTCTGCCGGACTTGAAGAGGTAACAGTCGTTGACGAAGCTATCGTTGATGTTAAAACTGTAAAAGATACCATTCCCGGTCAGAGCGTAAAACTCACCGTTGACGGCGCATACCAGATAAAGCTCCAGAATATCCTTGACGGCTTCTTACAGTCTCACCCGTACTACAACGGCAACAAGGTAAATAAGGGCGCTCTTGTGGTACTCGATGTAAAAACAGGCGCAGTTCGTGGAATGGCAACTGCTCCTACCTACAACCTCAAAGATATGGCTGAGAATTACGATGACCTGCTCAAAGCCGAAAATTCTCCTATGTTCAACCGCTGTACATGGGGACAGTATCTCCCCGGTTCGACTTTCAAGACCATTACTGCTACAGCAGGTCTTAACGAGGGAGTAGTTGACGGAAACACCTCATTCTTCTGCGGAAGATACTACGAATTTTACGGCGGACACTTCCAGTGTACCGGATATCACAGTAATATCTCTGTAAGACACGCTATCGAGGTATCATGTAATATCTATTTCTACGAAGTTGCAAGAAAACTCGGTATCGACAATATCACAAAGTACGCTCAGCTCTACGGACTTGGAAGCAGTACAGGCATTGAGACAGGCGATGCTCCGGGATTTCTCTGTAACCCTGAGACATTCGCTGAAAGAGGTCAGGAATGGTATGTCGGTTACGTTATACAGGCTGGTATCGGTAACCAGGACTGCGGATTCACTCCTTTGCAGCTTGCAAACGTTGCGGCAACTATAGCAAACAGAGGTGTTCGCTATCAACCGCATCTCGTTGACAGTCTCTACACTTTCGGCTCTGACGAACTTGTGAAAAAGACCGAGCCAAAGGTCGCTGACAAGATAGAGATAAAGTACGACGAGACTTATGATTACGTCATCGGCGGTATGATAGACGCTGCAAAGAATGTACCTGTTCCATACGAACTTACAGACCTCGGCTTCACTGTAGCAATAAAGACCGGTACTCCTCAGACAGATATGAACGATAAGAACAAGCAGAACTCCGTATTCATCGGATTTGCTCCGGCTGAAAATCCTGAGGTTGCTTTTGCAGGAGTTATCGAAGGCGGTGAGTACTCAAAGTACATGATACGTGATATACTTCTTGCATATCAGCAGTGCTACGGTCTGAACGGCGTAAAGCCAAATGCAGAGCTTCCTCCGGAAGTACGCAACGGTACTACCGAAGCTGTTACAACTACATCTCAGACAACTGAGACTACAACTGTTACTACATCAGCAGGCTGAAAAATTTTTATGGGCGGATAAAATATCCGTCCATTTTTATTATTTCCAGTATATAGTTTTTCGGAATTATATTAAAAAGCTTGACAGTAATATATAAATGTTGTATAATAATAACAATCGGCGAATACCGAAAAATATTTACTGGAGGAAATTTTTATGAAAAAATTTGTATCTGCTTTTCTTGCAGCTGCTATGACAGTATCTACAGCGATCGTTCCAAACGTTTCCGCAGTTGACACAAATACAAACGGCAAAGATATCGTTATCTTTGGTGACAGTATCGCTTCCGGCTATGGTCTTGCTGAAAGTGAATATGACTACGGTGAGCTTATGGCTGATTACTACGGCGTAAAGGTAAGCAATTTTGCTCATGCCGGAGATTCCACAACAGATCTTCTCAAGCTTATCGAAACTCCTTCTGATGATATGACTGCCGCTATAAAGAATTCCGAAAACGTTGTTATATCCATCGGCGGAAATGACATTATAAATTATGCTTCAAAGCGCCTTCTTACTGTATGCGCTAACGCAAAAGTTCTCAAATCAGGCTATACCGCAGCTGATATCCCTGAAACTCCAACTATCAGAGACGTTATGAGCATGATAGATGAAACTGCTCTTTCAGAGTTTGCTTCAAGCACAAGAAATCAGATAGCTCTCAATACAGAGATACAGCGTCTTAAAGCAGACCTTTCCCTCACTGAGGCTACTGACGAAAGCAAAAAGTATGATCACTATATCGAAAAGTCAGTTATTCCTAACATAGAAAAAGCTGTATCAGACATCAAGGCTATAAATCCTGATGTTACAGTTGTAGTACAGACTATATACAACCCTGCTCAGTTTGAAGCTTCTTACTACAACGCTGCATTTACAGGCACAAAGAAAACCATGATGAACGCTCTTCTGCCCGTATTCTCAGCTACTTTAGAGTCTTTCAACGCACAGGCAGGCAATATCGAAGGCATTAAGATAGCTGATATCTACACCGACTTCACCTCTCTTGATGCTGACGGAAATAAGTACAGCTGGTACTTCACAAAAATGCAGAACAAGCGTGAAGAAATGGACTTCCACCCTACTCAGGCAGGTCACGTAGCTATCGCTGCAAAGGTGATTGATACTATCGGCACAAAGAAGGACAGCGGTGACCTCATCGTAAAGACTTTTGAAGGTCTTGAAAATAATGCCGGCTATCCTGCAACTGCTCTTGCTACTTATAAAAATGCAGTTGCTAATACTAAAAAGTCTGAGCCTGTTGTTACTACCACAACAACTCAGCCTGTAACAACTACAACAACTACTACAACTGAAACTACTCAGCCTGCAACAACTACAACATTCCAAGATATTCAAAACGATATTCAATTTACTGACACTATAACAGAAAAGGAAGAGTTTTCCATAACATTTGCTGAACATGGCAAGTACATTATGGAAGCACCTGAAATAAGAGAGGCACTTGCAGATTATAATGTTGGAGATACAATTACTATAGGAATGAAATATATGATTCGTTATATAAATGAAGTTCCGCATATTCAAAATATATTTATGCTTGACGGAAAAAATAATTCTACAACAACTACTACCACTACTTCAACCACCACAACAACTGCTCTGACCACAACTACTACAACTACTACTGCAACCACAACTACAACAACTACTCAGGAAACAACTACTACAACTACAGCTCCAAAGCAGACTGCTGATCCACGTATCGTCGGCAAATGGGAAATTACAAGCTATCTCCGTAAGGGCATCCCTCAGGAACTCAATAATGGTGAAAAGTTCACACTTGAATTCAATGACGACTTCACCGGAACTGCTTATACAAATATGTTAGGCGGAAATAATGAATCGACCAGCAAGTTCAACTGGACTATTAACGACGACAAGATAACCGTTACAGATATGAACGGCACTACCGCAGAAGCTTCTATCAGCGACGGTCAGCTCAGCGTTCCTTTAAATGAGAGTGCTCTCGCTTACTTCGAGAAATCTGCTGTTTCCGCATTAGCTTTCGGTGACGTTAACGGCGATGAAAAGGTTGACGCTAAGGATGCTTCTGC
This sequence comes from Ruminococcus flavefaciens, assembly GCA_002348905.1. Classification (GTDB taxonomy): domain Bacteria; phylum Bacillota; class Clostridia; order Oscillospirales; family Ruminococcaceae; genus Ruminococcus; species Ruminococcus flavefaciens_O. The sequence continues at coordinate 45,620 of DEBW01000021.1, forward strand.
TATACTCGCTGAGTACGCTAAGCTTTCAACAAACGCTCCTTCCGGATTCACAGATGAGCAGAATACTGCTGCTGACGTAAACAAGGATACAAAGGTAGATGCTAAGGACGCTTCTGCTATTCTCGGCTACTACAGCTACATTTCAACCGGCGGTAATGATTCATTAGAAGCTTTCCTTGCTGCAAAGTAAGCTATAACAGAATATAAAAATCAATGGCGCACGTTAATCGTGCGCCATTTGTTATATTTCTCAGAAATCAACTGTATCAACTACGCTGAAATCGTTCATATCAAGTGATGTAAATTTCTTTCCGGAAGTAACATACACATAATTTCCGATATAGACAGCCCTGTTGTAAACGTTTGATATATAAGTGCCTGTTTCGTCTTCTGCATTTATCTCGCCTATCTTGGAGAATGAGCCGTCATTGTAGGAGTAGAAAACGAACTTGTATTCATTCTGATTATAGTATTCTTCTATATCATCATAACAATATCTGTCTATCTCAACCGGGAAGCCGATGATATTCTTATCCGGAGCTATAAGCAGAGCCTTACGGTCATATACAGCAACAGAACTTAACCATTCATCACCGCTCTGGTCTAAAGCTTCAAATCCTACTTCCTTGAGGTTGTATGGATCGGAGTTATCGAACATCACCATTTTAACGCCTGTCTGAATGCCATTGTCATCAGCGTTTATGCCAAAGCCGAGGAGAAGTCCGTCAGTCCATTTCTGCATATATGTGCTGAAACCGTTTATCTTGAATTTGTCGGTAATGAACGGTTCAGCAGGATCGCTCAGATCAATGGCAAAGAGCGGATCAGTCTGCTGATAGGTTACAACATAGCCCATATCTCCGCTGAAATTGACTGATTTTACAGATTCATCCTTACCGAATCCTGTCACCTTTCCTACTATATTCATATCCATATCAAGCACATAGACATTGTTATGTTGTTCACGTTCAGCAACCTCTTCACTGTCGCCGTTAAAGATAGTCGAGAACCAGCTTCTTCCGCCGTCATTCCATTTGTCAACAGTAGTTGCAACACGGAAGTAACCGTTATACTCGCTCATTGAGAACTGATTCAGCACGTAGCCTTCTACCTTGCCTGATGCTACAGGAGTTATACTTCCGCCGGCGATAGATATACGTGTAATGTCAGTATCTTCCCAGCCGGAAGCGATATACATATTCTCAGCAGAGCTGTAAAGACTGCCGCTGAATCCTGCAAGTGCCTTTGTATCGGCAATTTCAAAGCTGCCGGAATTATTGAGATCGATGCTTGTTATAACGTTGTAGCTGAGCAGAGTTTTAGGTTCAAGGTCACAGTTCGGCATGAGGATATCTTCTGCCGGTATACAGGTAACTTCGTCAATACCGCAGGTCGGGATATATCTCTCGATATTCTCCTCATC
>DEBW01000021.1:47073-61284 GCA_002348905.1 Ruminococcus flavefaciens
ATTCTCCTCATCCTCAACAGCATCAAAGCTTACTGTATTGTAGTTTGAAATAATATACATATAACCCTCAGGAGAGATTCTTACATCGCTGAAGAAGCCGTCCTGAAAATAAGTTCCGATAAGCTCAGGATCATCACCCTTTGTGTAGAACGAAACGAAAGTCTGGTCTATATAACGGCTTGCTTCATAGCTGTCATAATCGTTGCCGTCATATACCGGATAGCCGTTGACAGTACCTATGACCTCTATCATGTCATTGTAGATATACATCTCACTTACCTGAGCGTGTACTTCCATTTTATCATCAGCAATACCGCTGAGGTCAGGAGTAAGGTCAAGAGTTTTCTTGTCTGTGAATTTACCGTTTTTGACAGTGGCTACATCCATAGTTGCACCGCTATTACGCCTGCTGCTGTAAGGTACTTCCTCGTCATAGTAATTGTATTTGCTCCAGTCGTTCCAAATGTAGTAGATATTGTTTCCGTCAGTCTTGACGATATCTGCTTCGAGAACTCCTTCCTCCTGATTGTATGTGTCGGAGTGTTCCTGTTCTTCATCTCCGCCGATACCGCCTGCTGTCGTTTCCGTACCAACAATACTATCGTCGAAACTGCTTCCCTTTGCATAGCCTCCGTATTCTTCATTATCAGCAGACTCTACAGCCGCTTCTGCCACTGCGCTCTCTTCTTTTACCATATCGCCGTTGGTAAAGTAGTATTCTTTATCACGCTTCTTCTGCTCTTTATTCCAGTCATCGGAAGCCTTTTTCATAAGCTGGTATACATCACTGTAGCTTTCTGCTCCGGACATATACGGTGCTTCAAGATTTACAGCTTCAACTTCCTTCTTGAACGAAACTATTGAAGTATCGTCAGTAGATGTGCGGTTCTTCATGAGGGTATTAACCCCTGCATAAGAGCCTGCAAGCACCGCACAGGCAGCAGCTCCGGCAGCTATTCGTCCGGCGATGCTTATACCGCTGCGCTTCTTCTTAGGAGCTTTTTCGTCAAGCATGAGCTTGATATTTTCCGGGCTGAGCTGCTCCGGAACTTCTTCACTGTTGAGTATTTCTTTCAATTTCTCATCATTCTCTCTCATAATGCTCATTCCTTTCTAAGCTAATTCAAGTCTTAAACGCTGCTTGATACGTGCAAGTCTTGAACGTACCGTAGCTGATTTAAGTCCGCAGACAGCAGCTATCTCGTCACCGGTATATCCTCCTAATGCTGCCATTGAGAGTATAAGTCTCGACTGTGGATCGAGCTTCTCGACAGCTTCTTTGAGTTCGATATTTTCGTAAAAAAAATCATATTCGGGAGAAGTCTCCTCATTAAGTTCGGTGGTATCAGTGAAGTATTCACGCTGTTTCTGCTTTATCTTTGCAGAAAGTATCTTCATTATCCAGCTTCTGAAAGCCTTTTCGTCCCTTAGCTTGCCGATACTGCAAAAAGCATCGAGAACAGTTTCACTTACTGCATCACAGGCATCGTGGGAATTTCTCAGGCTGTATAATGCTATATGGTAAAGGTCTTTGTAAACTAATGCGTAGAGCCGTGAAAAAGCCTGACTGTCTCCGGTTTGCGCAAGCTTTACATCGGTTGAAAAGTCATTCATAGTCGAAACCTCCTTTGAATCGATTCGATAATAAGGTGTCGGAAAACGCTGGAAATGTTGCATCGGAGAAAAAAATACGGCTATATGCACAAAATTCTGTCAATTTTTTGGTGCATATAGCCTAAACGATTTTTATTTACTGTCAATAATCAATGCCGGACAATGTAGGGACGACCATTGGTCGTCCGCCAATATCTGCCTATCAGGAATTAGCTCTTCCGAGGAATGCAGCGCCGATAATACCTGCATCATTTCCGAGCTCGGCAATAACTATCTTTGTATTCTTAGGAGAGTTACGTGTGTATACTTCCTTTTCAACAAGCTCCTTCATCGGGAGGAGAAGCGGATCACCCTCGTTGCATACGCCGCCGCCGATGCAGAGTACATCAGGCTGGAAGATATTGATAGTATTTGTGATACCTGCTGCGAGGTACTTTATGTACTTGTCAACAACTGCCTTAGCGTAAACATCTCCGGCTCTCATGCAGTCGAAGGAAGTACGAGCAGTTACCTTGCCCTTTTCATCAGCCATTTTGCTCATGATGCTGTCCGGATGCTCAGCAATAGCCTCTTTTGTCATACGGATAAGACCTGTTGCAGATGAGTAAGCCTCAAAGCAGCCCTTACGTCCGCATGAGCACTGTGCGCCGTCAACTTCGATAACGGTATGACCGATCTCAGCGCCTGCAAAGTTTGAACCAGCGTAGATCTTGCCGTCGATGATGATACCGCCGCCAACGCCAGTACCAAGAGTGATACATACAGCATTCTTAGCGCCCTTTGCTGCACCTGCAACGTATTCGCCGTAAGCAGCAGCGTTAGCATCGTTCTCGATGAATACAGGTGTATCATCTCTGCCGATAGCGTTAACGATATAGTCAACCATTGGTGTATCCTTGAAGCCGAGGTTGTTTGAATACTCAATGATACCTGTTGCGCTGTTTGCGATACCAGGAGTACCAATGCCTATCCACTCGATGTCATCCATTGTGAGACCTGCATTCTCTACAGCCTGAAAAGCCATTTTTGCCATATCCTGAGCGATCTCCTTTTCAGGACGAGGACAGTTTGTCTTAGTGCTTGCCTTAGCAAGGATCTTGTAATCTCCGTCAACAACACCTGCAACGATGTTTGTTCCTCCGAGGTCGATACCTACATAATATTTCATTAATAATTTCCTCCTTTAGGTTCTTTTGTAAGAATAATGCTGCATTTGCCTTTTATGTCATACGTATCGCTTCCAGCCGGAACAAATACGCTTGAACCTTTTTTCAGGTGCATGATGCACTCATCTCCGCTGAACATATCAGCCTCACCGTCAAGTACAAGTACATGGCAGAAAGTGTCAGCATATCCAACGGACATATTTCTGAATATATCGAACTTTTCTGTTGAAAAATATGAACACTCAGCGAGAGGAGTTCTCCACATACCAGCCATATTCACCTTTTCCGGCTGACCGTATGGAACTGCCGGGAAACAGCGCTTTGTAACGTCGATAGCTTTATCAATATGAAGCGCACGGGGTTTACCGTCAGCACCTACTCTGCCGTAATCGTAAACACGGTAGGTAGTATTTGAGTTCTGCTGTATCTCAGCAATGAGTATCCCCTTGCCGATAGCGTGAAGAGTACCAGCCTTGATAAAGAAAACATCGCCCTTTTTCACAGGAACTTTGTTTACATACTCAAGGAGAGTATTTTCTTCTATAGCCTCTTTGAAAGCATCCTTTGATATATCACTCTTGAACCCATAGATAAGCTCTGCACCAGGCTCACAGTCAACGATATACCACATTTCAGTCTTGCCGTACTCGCCTTCCACACGCATAGCGTAGTCGTCATCGGGATGAACCTGTACAGAGAGGTTGTCCCTTGCGTCAATAAGCTTTATAAGCACAGGGAAATTACTGAATTTCCCGCAGTTTTTTCCGAGAACTTCGGGATGCTGTTCTATAAATTCAGTCAGAGGCATACCAGCAAATTCGCCGTTCTTTATAATGCTCACGCCGTCCTTATGACAGCTAAGCTCCCAGCTTTCAGCAAGTCTGTCGAGGTCGCTTTCCTTGCCGAACTGCTCACGCAGTTTAGTACCGCCCCATATATAGTCCTTAATAGGTGGAATAAGTTCAAATGGTCTCATAAAACCTCCTGTTATATGCACGAATGCAACATACTATTATATAATACATCATTTTTGAAAAATAGTCAATAAGAAATCAAGATAGTATACAATATTAATTAAAAGCGGACGGTCAAAGACCGTCCAGAAAATCATATGTCAAGCAAAAGATAATCTTCAACACTTATATCATTACCTGTTGAAAGATAGGAATAATAAGAAAGTATAATTGAGGCATCCTTTGAGTTTACCTGTCCGTCGCTGTTGATATCGGCTGAATCCATCTGTTCAGCAGTAAGAACAGACTCATCACCGGTTGAAAAAGCAGAATAAGCCAGCATTACCAGCGAAGCATCCGAAGAATTTACAGCTCCGTCACCGTTGGCATCGCCTTTCATAACTGTACTGTTTTTGTTTCCGCCGTCAAGAGACACGAATCTGTATCCGCAGCTCTCTGCGTAGCTTGCCGCTGTAGAACCTTTGTATCCGCAGATAACGCCCTTGTATTCTACTTTTCTATCATCATCAGTATAGGCGTTGCATATAGTTATCGCCTGGTCAAATATGGTACACTGAGGATTCATGAACATGACTGAGCTTAATGAACCGCACTCATGGAATGCCATTTTGTCTATCTCAGAAACACTTTCCGGAAGTACAACATTTGCAAGGTCATCGCAGTCGTTAAAAGCCATAGCTCCTATGCTTATTACGCCATCGCCCATATTTATAGCCGCAAGTCCGCTGCAGCTGTCAAAAGCGCTAATATCTATTTTCATCATGGTATCCGGAAGCGTCACTGATTTGACATTGAAGCATTTATAGAAAGCCTCTCTGCCAACAACCGTTACCGGCACACTTCCGATATAGTCAGGCACAGTTATATCTCCGACAGCTTCACGGGAACACTTAGCCACCTCTGCATGGTCGGAAAACACATTGTATGTAAGAACGCCGTCAGTTTTTTCCTTAGCTCCGGCAAAACTGCCATTGCTGTCTCCGCAGGAAAACATAGAAAAAGCCGCAGTAAGAACAACTGAAAACAACAATAACTTCTTTTTCATATAACAACCCTCCTACAAAAATTTAGATTATTTTTATTATATCACTTTATACATATTTAGTCAACAGTCTGCACATTATTTTACAGTAGATACAATTATATTATACACCTTATTCACGCCAAATTCATAAATAGCAGTATTTTTTTATAATGCCCATATATAAATTCAGCCCCGAAGCAGCTAAAATACCGCTCCGAGGCATTTTATTATCTTTTTTCCAGCATAATTTTACTCCGCCTGCTTTGACAAAAACTGCGCCGCCGCATTGATAAGACTCCTCTGCATATCTGACGCTTCTGTTACCTTCTCCGTCGATAGAAAGGCTACTGCTCCGGATATGTCTCCGGCTGTTATTATCGGCAATGCCGCTATCGCTGTTCGCTCAACTCCCTCAGCCGGATAAAAATTATTGCTTCTGCCGTCCGGACAATAGTACTGTCCCCTGCTCTCCATAAGTTCTTCAAGCTGCCGTGATACTCTGCGCTCAGAATACTCCCTCTTTGGTACTCCTGCCGTAGCCGCTACGTGGTCTTTGTCAAATATAAGCACCGGACATCCGGCTATCTTATACATTACATCCGCTACATTTCCAGCATTCTCGCTCATCTCGCCTATAACCGAATACTTGCGGAATATCACTTCACCTTCACTGTTCGTGTATATCTCTAACGGGTCACCCTCACGTATCCTCATAGTCCGGCGTATCTCCTTCGGTATGACCACTCGTCCGAGGTCGTCTATTCTTCTTACGATTCCTGTTGCTTTCATAATAATAACCTCCCAAAATCAGTTGACTTTGTAAGGTTATTATTTCCGGATTTTTTTTGATTATTCTTAATCAAATGATATTATCAAAGAACTGAACAGGTTAAGTAGAATCGCCTAAATGCAAGGTCGTATGCTTTCTCTCAGGGAGTGACGACCTGTACAGAAATACCGAGGGACTTTTGCTTGCAAATCTGAAAAAACAGTCTTGATATTTCTAAGAGCAAATGGTATAATAAAAAAGAAAAAGAGCATAGAAAGGAGCAGTAACTATGGGGATATATGTAAATCCAGGAAACAGTGCATTTCAGAGAATAAACAACTCCGAATATGTTGATAAGACGCAGATAATTGAACTGATAAACACAAGGATAGACACTACCAACAATCTTGTTTGCATAAGCAGACCACGGCGTTTTGGAAAATCCTTTGCTGCAAAAACACTTGCAGCATACTATGACTGCTCATGTGATTCACACAGTCTGTTTGATGATAAGAAAATCGCCAAGTGTGCGTCATATATAGAGCATCTGAACCAATATAACGTCATTTGCTTTGATGTAACAAGCTTTATCTCCGTTGCAAGAAGATTGCAGCGTCCACTTTCTGATGTACCTAATATGATAACAGAAGCACTTCAAAAAGAATTGGTCGAAACTTATTCATACCTCAGACCTGATATGTCATTGACAGAGTGTATTTGGCGGTGCGTTGAGGGAACTAAAGATGAACAGGGACGAAGGTTTGTATTTATAATCGACGAATGGGATGCAGTAATAAGAGAAGCAAAAGACGAACCTGCAACTCAGAAGCAATACCTCGACCTGTTGCGTGAGTGGTTCAAGAACATCGCTTTCACTCCAAAAGTTGTAGCCGCTGCCTATATGACAGGTATTCTCCCAATAAAGAAGGACGGCTCACAGTCAGCTATCTCGGATTTCGAAGAATTCACAATGGTGAATCCTCGTGATTTTGGCGGATATGTCGGATTTACCGAAGATGAAGTACGCCGTATTTGTCAGGAAAAAGACGCTGATTTTGAGATGATGAAGCAATGGTATGACGGCTATTCGTTTAAGAAAGCAGGCTCGGTATATAATCCGAACTCTGTTATGAAAGCTGCAAAATACGGTGATTTTGATTCATACTGGACTGAAACATCTGCTGCCGAAGGACTTATGGAATACATCAGCCATGACTATAACGGACTTACTAAAACTATAGCCGAGCTTATCGCAGGGATAGATGTTAAGGTCAGCGTAACCGGATTTGCAAATGACCTGACAACGTTCCGTGGAAAAGACGATGTACTCACGCTTATGATCCACCTTGGTTATCTTGCATATGATTCTGTGAATAAAACGGTGCGGATACCGAATGAGGAAATAAAGCTGGAGTTTCAGAAAGCTGTTAAAGAAGTCAAGCATACAGCAACTCTTGAACGTCTCAGAGCAAGCGAGCAGCTTTTTCTTGATACAATCGAAGGGAATGAATCTGCCGTCGCTGAGCAGATAGAGAAGATACACATGGAAGAAACCTCCCCTATCCATTACAACAAGGAGGACAGTCTCCGCAGCGTTATCAAGCTGGCTTACTATACCTACCGTGACAACTATGTCCAGTGGGAGGAACTTCCTGCCGGTGCAGGCTATGCAGATGTCGCTTACCTGCCTAAATATGATTCCGGTTATCCTATACTTGTTATCGAACTGAAATGGAACAAGTCCGCCGAAACTGCTATCCAGCAGATAAAAAACAGGCACTATCCCGATTCGTTCAAGGGACTCGGCAGGGAAATAATCCTCGTCGGTATAACCTACGACAAGGATGCTCCTGCCGGCGAAAGAAAGCACATCTGTAAAATTGAGAAAGTTGAAATGGAATAACAACAAAAGCCTTTGGAGATACATATTCTCCAAAGACTTTATTAATTTTCAGGATTATTAAGTACATTCATCTCAGTGAATTCTATTCAATTATCTGTAAGCCATGGCGAAAGATCAATAAGTAATAATTATGAAAGGATAAGCACTATGGATTTAAGCTATGAAGAAACAATTCGTCGCCTTAAAGAATATGAACTTGAAGAGAAAAAAAGAGGAACAAACTATCAATTTTGCACAAATGTAAAATATCCATATTATATCGATATTTATAAAGGCGAAGGACAACTCATCGTTGTACCTTTAATAACAAATATAGCGTGGCAGTCAACTCAAATGGCGTGGCATAAAATAATATCCAATACTAATGATAGTATTTTAATTGGAAATTACATATTTGAAGCATTTGCGCTAATAAAAAACAGATGGGTTGATGCACGAACTGTTCAGGAATGTAAAGATGACAGTATTATAAAAAATGCCACTAAATGCAAATCTTATAAATCATTCAACAAAAAATATTTATTATGTGGTGTTATACTTGAAGAAGACGGTAAAATCACTATCTCCCCAACAGAAAAATTAGACGGTAATAAAGGTTATGGCGGCAACGACGAAGGTTTGGTCTACTTGACCAACAATACTTCTCCTGAAGAAATAGGAAATGCTGTAATAAACTGTTTTAACACTATGGAAGAAGCTGAAAAAAACGCAAAATCAAGCTCCAAAAAATGTACATCTGTGATAGAGACCTTGTCAAATTATAAAATCTCATTTGAAATCCCTGATCTGAACAGATATAATGATGAACAGGATTTTCATTCAGCTGAGATATATCAAGGATATTCATTTTCATATCAAAATACCGATGAACCAACTGCACTACTTTACTTTTCTATTGCTTCTAAATTAAATAATGAACTGCAAAAAGGTGCTATCATTGACGCTTTTAAAAAAGAATATGAAGAAGTTTCTGATATTACATATCATAAGCTGACAAATAGCTTTTATGAATACTTTGCTGATATAATCAGTAAAAATTACCGTAAAATGGCTTATTTTAAACTCCTTGACAATGACGAACTTTTCTCTTGTGAACTTATACTTGAAACTAAAAAACTAAGAAAATCAACTATATCAAAAATAATTACTGATTTCAATAATTTGGTTGAAAGCTGTAGATTTATCACTAAATGAAGTTTCGCAGTTTGAAAATAAACGTTTACCAATTTTCCTAATGCTTTCTTCTACTGATTAAAGCTGAATTATCAAAGTGCAAGTTCATATCTCACATTCTCAACAACAAAAAGCCTTTGGAGATACACAAACTCCAAAGGCTTTATTCATTTTCACTTTTGAATCTTTTCAATTATACACTCATGCTTCTTGGTTTCAGCATCATAGCTTATCCCAACAAGAATGATTTCGCCGGTATATTCCGCAGTTTTATCAGTATACTGCTTACGCTTTATCTGCTCAATTGCCGTATCAGCAGACTTGTTCCACTTTAATTCTATGACCATTGCAGGCTTGTCAACATTCTTTCTCGGAATAAAAACAAGGTCTGCAAAACCTTTGCCGGTAGCAAGTTCACGATGAATGATGTACTCTTTTCTTGCCGAATAATATGCAAGTGAAATTACACAACTCAAAGACATTTCATTGTTATATCCTATAATTGAAGCATTTTCGTCATGCGCTCTTTCGACCAACTCCGCAACTTTTTCAGCATCGCCTTCAATCGTTGCCTCAATCAATTCATCAGACGAGCGTATCGCATTCATGACAGTTTCCCAGCCGCCGTCTTCAATGGAATTGATGAATTCCTGCTGAACTTCACTGTTCGGTATCCACACTTTTCCGTCATTATATGTTAGATATCCAAGATGAATAAGCAACGTCAATACATCGTCAGCACTGTTGAATGTACTCATATCGTTCTGGAATTTTCCGGTATTAACACTTACTTTTTCCCCTGCGATCATATCAACGACTTTTTCACGAAGTCCGTCAAAATTCATCTGAATGTAGACTTTGAGTGCTTCATATGTTTCTGTGGATGTCCAGTAGTTTCTGAATGTTCCTCTTGTTAAAACTTCAACCACTGATTTCGGGTTATATATTGAAATGCCATCCACATTATACCCATCATACCAACGTTTGACTTCATTAAAATTCTTTTGGTATTCGTTACAAAGTGCAGTTACCTCATCTTCTGTAAATCCCGTGAATTCCTGCATAGGGGCAGCATTCGTCATTGCAATTTCAGTGAACATATTCAAAGCCGAGTGAATACCATATTTTTTTATTGGCAGGATTCCTGTCATATAGGCAAGGGCAACGTAGCTTTGGTCTTTCAGGATATCTCTGAGGAAATCAAGATACTTCTGCTGAAATTCCTTATCGTTTTTATGCTCACGAAAAACGCTGTCCCACTCGTCAATAATAAAAACAAAAGGTACTTTGTATTGAGCGAAAACCTTGTTCAGCACATTAAGCAGCGTGATACGACGTGGCATTTTTAAATCAGGAAATTGCTCCGTGATCTCGTCAATTATATCTTCGGAGATGAATCGAACCATTTCATCAATACTCTGAGCCTCCCCTAAAAAGCTCACCATATTGATGTGAATAACATTGTACTTGTTAAGGTGTTTCTCAAAATCAGCATCGGAGGCTATCTTATACTTGCTGAACATCTCCTTAGAATCACAGCCTTTGCTATAGTAGGCAGCAAGCATATTCGCAGCCATAGATTTGCCAAAGCGTCTTGGTCTGCTAACACATATAAATCGCTGCTCGGTATATATCAATTCATTGGTATACTTAATAAGTTCACTCTTATCCACATAAATTTTTGAATTAACTGCTATCTGAAAGTCGATATTATCCGGGTTGAGATATATTCCCATTGCTGTTCCTCCTTTGCGCTGTTCTTTACATTTATTATACATTATAACATCTGAAAAATCAACTGTTCGGGAATATAAAACTCAGGCATTATTCTCCGTAATACGTACCCTCTCCTCAATATCTTTCATCGCCTTGCAGAAACTGTATTCCTGTGTCAATGAGTTCAGTGACGGAGTGCTTTAATAAAAATAACTTACATCATAAAATTTGACGTAAAAACATCTGTGGGAACATTATTATTCATAGTATAATCATAAAAAGGAAAGATGAGATAATTATTTCTGAACAACTCTTTCGATAGTATTTCTGTCACCTTTAATGCTGATATGATTTGAAACATTTCCGCTGCTCTGCTGAATATCTCTTGCAACAGAATCATTACCTTCAATAGTAATACTATTTTCTCCGCCTTGTCCAATAGCATCAAGCAGTTGTTTCAGTACATCCTCCGCAAATTCGATACGTGCAGTATCTACACTCTGCGGCACATTATTGTTGCTGATATTGCGTTTGAGCTCATCAATTTCAGCCATAAGCATTTTTACGCCGTCATCTGTTCTGAGTGTTGCCAGATGAGCCTTCAGAGCATCATCACGATCAACACGAGCGGAGACTTCGGTATAAAAGTCATTTACAAAATTGCGTATATCGTCACTTGTTATCTCAGCAACAGATTCTTTTTCAAGTATCCACCTTCTTATATGTACTGTCATATCCTTATTGGTTTTTATGACTGCGTTAGTTTTCTCCAGATATGCAGGGAAACCTGTGAATTTATCATCATACTTTTTGTTGACCTGATTAAATGCAATTTCAGCGATAGTTTCCAGCTTTTCCTGCATAGTCATTTCTTTGCCAAAAAGCTTATTCACCTTGTTTCTTATATTTTCGGACAGAGTATCTATCACTCCGTCACCTGCCAATTCAGCAAATTCAGCAGCTAACTGAGAGTCTGAATAAGAAGTTGTTATACGATAATGCACGATAGATTTAAGAATTAGTTCGCCAAATTTTATTCCGCCTACGATAGCAGTTACAGTTCCCATTATTTTTCACCTTTCATTTCCGGATTTTGTGCGGTACTTTTCAGCATTCGTGGTATCGCCGATTTTTTCATAAATATCTGCAAGCACACGATAAGTTTTAATGTTATTGAGATGCTGTTCTTTCAGCTTGCTCTCAAAGATCGCCCTTGCCTGTTCAGCATATTTTAAAGCGGTATTTGCGTCATCTTCTGCCAATGCTATTTCAGCAAGAGTTCTGAAATTTTCTGCGGCATAAATATGCTCTGTAAATTTCTTTTTTTCATATATAGCTTTTGCCTGTTCAGCATATTTTTGGGCATTTGGGATATCTTTACTTAACAAATAGATATCCGAAAGCAGGTTATATGTCAGTGCTGTTTGCCAGTGCTCTCCTAATTTTTCTTCATTGATAGTATTTGCTTTTTGAACATATTCCAATGCATCATTCAGTTGACTTATATCTTGTTTACTAATTTCTTTGAGAATATATCCCAGATTATTATATATTATAGCAGTATGAGGATGCTCTGTTCCAAGTACTTTTTCATGTATTACAAGTGCTTTCCTACAATATTCTAAAGCATCTTTATATTTACCACAATAACAATAAACATTTGCAATACCATCATATGTTACAGCAGTATAATGGTGCTCCGTTCCAAGTATTTTTTCACGAATTTTACGAGCTTTCTCATAACATTCTATAGCCTTACCATATTCTCCCATTTCAGCATATACACCTGCTACATTGTTATATGTTACTGCTGTATCTGGATGCTCTTTTCCAAGCTTTTTTTCACGAATTACACGAGCTTTTTCATGATACTCTAAAGCTTTATCAAATTCGTCCATATCACTATGTGCATTTGCCATATTGTTATATGTCGCTGCTGTATCAGGATGCTCCATTCCAATTTTTTTTTCACGAATTACACGAGCTTTCTCATAATATTCCAAAGCAATATCATATTTACCCATATTATTATGTACAGCCGCTATATTGTTGTATGTTGCTGCTGTATCTGGATGCTCTGTTCCAAGCAATTTTTCACAAATTGCACTAGCTTTCTCACAATACTCTAAAGCCTTGTCATATTCGCCCATATTACTATGTGTATTTGCCATATTGTTATATGTTACTGCTATATAAAGATTATCAGTTCCAAGTATTCTTTCACAAATTACTTTATTGTTTTCATGATATTTTAAAGAATTTTTGTAATCAGCTAATTCAAAATAAATAATACCAATTGCATTATATAAACCGTGAAGCTTTATATCTTCCTCGTCTGCGAAATATTCGGCAACTGAAACAGCATGAGCTATGAGAGCTCTTTGTATATTTACGTCTTTTCCATGACTTTTGTATAGTGTATCTGCAAGATTATCGAGCAGATTCTGAGCAGTTTTAAGCTCTGTTTTTTCACTGCATTTAACAGTCTGTGCGACTACAGGATGTATGTAAACATCTCCGTTTTCGTATTCATTGAGCCAGCCACGCTGAATAAGCTTTTTTACATTTTTCTGATTGAACCATTCATTGGCAGTACGTCTTTTAAGAGGATGATTCGGTGCAAGAAGCGAAAACAGCTTCAATACTCTGAGCTGATTACGATCCTTTATCTTAGCAATATCAAAAAGTTTCTGCATATGCTTAAAAAAAGTTGCTCCAAAATTTTCGCCAGGTCTGCCGGATGATATCTCCGCAGAAACGCCTTCAAGAGTAAAGCCTTTCTCATTCAATTCGTCAAGAAGTTCCTGCGCTGTATTGTAGTATTCCTTCTGAGTCTTTGCAAGCAGGCATATCGTCTGTGTATGATGTCCTGCAAGTTCAATTATCTTACTGATAGCATCTTCATCGTCTGCGTTCTTGTCGTTGCTGAGATTGCGGTAAAGCTTCATGCAGTCCTCAGAAGAAAACGGCTGAAGAGTATAGTCTTCAAATGCCTCGATCTCATACCTTGATGTTATGACAACACGACACGCACAAGTGGCAAGAAAATTTATATCTTCTTCCGTAATATCGTCCGCATTGTCCACAAACAGAAGCAGACTTCCTTTAAGTGAATCAAAGAATTTCTTTGCCTGACGCATATACAATTCAGGATCTTCTGCTGTAACATCTTTGCTGTTGATATTCTTCATGATAGTGTTTTTAAGGTTACTGCTGTAAGATATCCAGCCAAGGTGTTTGATATCTTTATCGTCACTATTACAATATTTCCAGAACAACTGACAACACAAAGAAGTTTTTCCAAGACCGCCTATGCCACGTATCTGAAGCTTGATCTGCGGATCATCACGTATTATGTCCATTACCTCATTTATCTCATCATCACGCTGCAAAAAATCCCTTTTGTTCGGCTTCCATGGTGTATCAATTGTTACGAACTGTTCGATAGAAGCTTCAGGAGGAGTTTGATTAATATACACGATCTGCTGATTTCCGCCCTGATTTATTCCGCTTAGAGAATTATTGTTTCCCTCGATATCTAAATCGTTTTGAGGAGTATTTGTCATTTTTTCACTTCCAATTCTATATTTATGCGCCAAATCCGACATTTTTTTTAATTATACCATAAATTCGGCAAAAAAGCAACAAAACTGCAAAATCAAAACGATATAAAATTGTATGAGTAAGCTATATTTTTACATATTTTATCAAGCACAAATATAACCAACCCTGCGTGTGCAGGGAAAAGCGGTTCTTGTGAGTGGCATCCGTGCGCCGTTGGGGATCCTTAGATTATAATATCAAGTGCAACAAGGAATAAAAAAGTTGACTTCAACTCGTCCAAGGTGTAAAATGAGTTTACCACAACATCA
>DEBW01000019.1:0-12292 GCA_002348905.1 Ruminococcus flavefaciens
AAGTAGATCTGCGCCGGCACTAATGAAACTCCACCCTTTAGAAAGGGTGGAGTTTTTTGTTATAGGAGGTTTTTATGGTTGATAAGCATAAATATATTGATAAGTCTGTTTCTATAGTATCATATGCTATTGTTGTTATTTATTCTGTTGTTACTGCTTTAAATCTCTTTTTCAATAATGACGACTATGTATGGTATTTTGCTGATAAATATGACTCTTTATCCAGATATATCAATCCTAACGGACGATACTTTTCAAATTACGTTACAAGGCTTTTGGTGAATTATTCCGCATTCAGATACTTTTTTATATCCTTGACGATCATAGCATTGATAATACTTCTTTCCAGACTGATCGGTTTTGATAGTGGAAAACATCAGGTTTTAAAACGATGTACCATACTTTCGTTGGTTATACTATTGCCTGTAAAAACTTATTACGAGACTTTTTTGTGGATAGCAGGATTTACAAATTACGTTTTTTCAACTGTATGCACACTGATTTACATTACAGTGTTATTTAAAGTAATGTTTAAAGACGGGAAATTTAAGGCATACCACTATTTTCTATTCCCTGTTATCGCATTAGCAGCCGGTTTGAGTATTGAGCATATTGCGATATATAATATCATACTTGCAGTTGCTTCTATAATCCTTCTGCGATACAAAAAGCGAAAATTCTATATCCCGCCTTTTGTATTCCTTATTTTCTCATGCTGTGCAGCAGCTATTATGTTTTTTGACAAAAATTATTCTGAAATTTACGAATCCGGTGATTCATTGGGAGAGAGAGGCTTTAATTTTGATTTTTCACAGCTATTGATGAACTCTTTTCAGTATGTCGTACCGAATTATAACAAAAAGCTCTTTATAATTAATATTATTATTGCTCTGGCTTTTGCTGTAATTTCTTATCATAAACAGGATGTGCTGAAAAAATCAAAGTATGCCGGAGTTTCTTTGACGATAGTTCTGCTTTATGCGGCGTATTCTCTGTTTACATCGGTATATTCTGATACCGTTCCGCTGAATCTCAATTTCAGGATACGAGGCTTTGAAATGGCGTTTATTTTCCTTTATATAGTCTCACTTGCGTATCTTATATGGATATATTTCAAGGATGACAAAGGTTTAAAGCTTTATTTTTACCTGATAAGCAATATTTTGCTTACTGCGCCTTTTATGTTTATAACTCCTGTAACAGCAAGATGTTTCTTTGTTGAGTATATTTTTTGGATATTGTTTACAGCTGAACTGCTTTTTCATATCATCGGACTTATTAAAAATGATTTCAAAACGGAATTATCTTTCTCAGGGGTGGTAGTATCCTCGTGTCTGACAGCAGTTATATTAAGTATATGCATAGTAAATAAGTCTTACGATTCTTTGAGGATCAACTTCCTGAAAGAGCAGATCCAGTCTGGAAAAACGTCTGATATCCTTATAATTGACAATCCGTATCCTGACTATACTTGGAATGATTTCGATAATTCATGGTTTTTTGAATTTGATATTGGCGGAGAGACAAATTTTAAGCTTTGCTGTGATTACTACGGCATTGATTACATTGATTTAAAATCTGAAGATTTCCATCACATTTCAGCATCGGATTATTACCTGTATACACACTCATAAAAGCAGATAAAGGCGGTCGGAATATCCGACCGCCTTATATCTGTTAGGGTGGTTTATATGAAATTTGAAGATTGCTGGATCATCAGGATATTTGCTTTATCCTATGGTATTATTATAGTTTTGTTATATGAAAAATGCGTGAAAGTATGCTGAAATAGGCGAAAAATAATTGTTAAACTTTTGGGATAGCTGCAATAGAATGAATCAATTAAATATTCAGATATAAAAAAGCTGCTGTAAATTCACAGCAGCTTTTGTTCCTATTAATGTTATTACTTGATGCCGGTCACTTCAAATGTGATCTCAAGAGATTTCCAGTTTGTTATATTTGAACCGTCGAAGCAATTCTTGAATCCGTCAAGATCTTCGAGATATTCTTCATCAGCGTAGATAACAGCTTCAAGTGTATCAGTGAATGACTCGCAGTAAGGCTCGCTTGAAGTGAGGTCGATGCTCTTGCCGTCAACCTTGATATCCTTTACAGCTACCTTAGCGTTTTCAATGCCTTCAATGCCCTGCATTTCTATTCCGAGGACACCGACGTTTGATATAGCCTTGTCTTTTGCGGTGAGTGTTACAGTGTATGTGCCGTCCTTTTCGATGTCAGCGAATTTAGCATCGAAATCAGAGCCGTAGCCAAAGAAGAATGAATCGTAGTCCTTATCAGCGAATACTATATAAGACTGACCGTCATCAGGTATATTGTAGTCATCGAAATCGTAATCGTCATCATCGTCGAAATCATCGTCGAAATCATCGTCTTTATCTTTGTCCTTGTCCTTGGATGAAGATGATGAATCATCATCGTCCTTATCCCAGTCGTAGTCATCATAATCGTCGTCATAATCATAATCGTAATCGTAGGTGTCGAACAGTTCAGAAGAAAGCTCGTCAGCGAGGTCTTCTGAGAAATCATCACTGAAACCTAACTTCTTTAAGAAGCCATTGAAGAAAGCGGTAACATCTTCTTCTGTTGTGTAGTCGCTCCAGAAGTCTGTGAGATCATCCTCAGAGCTTATCATATAAGCGTTGTCGCTTGAAGGAACAACAGGCTCAGCGCCGTTCTGAACGCCGACATTGAAAGTAAGTCTGCCGTAGTTCTTGCCTTCGATAACGATATCGCCTGCAATAGTCTGGCTCTTGCCGTCTGTAGAGAAGTTTATACCGATAGGATCAACGTCAGGGATGTTGAGAACGATATCAGCATTGAAGTAGCCAAATTCCTCGTCTACTATCTCAAAGTCTGTAAATTCAATTGAGCCGGTCTCGTCGTCAGCATTCATTGTGATATCACCGCTGTACTTCTTGTCAGATTCCTCAGCTGTAAGAGAAATGATAAATTCAGGCTCAGTATCGCCGTCGTAGAGTGAGACCTCACCTCTTACCTTTTCGTTCTGCTTGCCGATTATCATGTGGAACTCTTCGTTCTCATCGTCGCCCTTTACGTCAAAGCCTCTGATAACGCCCTTAGGATCAATATAGGTGCTTACGGTTACAACATCATCGCCGAGGTCAGTTTCGGACTGGAGGTCTTCAAGAGCCTCATCAAGCTTTTCGTTGTATTCGCTTTCTTCAATAACAGAAAGACGGTTTACGAGTACATCCTTGAGGAGTTCGTCATCCTTGGCAGCCTGAGTGAAGTTCTGAGCTATCTCGTTAGCTTTTTTCTCGTCGATCTCTACTGAAACGACTGTATAATTAACGTCGATATCATTTATAGTGAAGGTCTGTTTCTTTTCGAGAGTAACTTCACCGACAGAATCGTTCCATACCTTGATGTATCTTGCAGCTTCCTGTTCAAGCTCCTGAGGAGTGAGTACAGAAGCAGGATCGCTCATAGCCTTTTTATAAGCTTCAACGAATTCCTTCTGCTCCTCGTCATAGAGTTCGTCTTCGATCATCTTGCTTGTATCGAATCCGAGCCACTTTTCAGTAAGATCAGGAACACGCAGGAAATACTGCATAGCAGAGTTATCGGAAGCGATATCGAGGGTATAGAGTCTCTCGTCGTTGTATTCAATGTAGGTGTTTCCGGAAATAAGATTATCCTTAGCATCACCTGTAGCGCCGATAGTGATATTGTTTGTATTATTGATGAAGTTCAGTATCTCTTTTGAAGAACCTTCGCTGTCATCAATGCCGAATTCATCTATCAGCAGATTCTTGAAATCGTCAGAAGCGTCATATCTGAGAGATACCTGAGTTTTCTGACCAGCAGCAGCTTTGTCAAGACCTTTCTGATAAGCATCTGCGAGCTTCTTGGCGGCATCGTCAGCATTCTTCTCGTTTACCCATGCGTAGTACTTTTCAGGGCTGGATAAGCGGAGCTTTACCTGGTTCTTTACGAAATCGGAAAGGCAGTAAGCAGCAACGCCGCCGCCGGCAACTACAGCTACAACGCCAGCAACGCCGACAGCAGCTATACCTGCAATAAGACCGGTCTTACTTTTTTTAACAGTGTCAACACCGGTAACTATATCACCGTTGTTATTAAGATCATTGATATCAGGCATAATAAAATCCTCCTTATAATTATGCGTAAAAGTTTTTCTCTTTATGTTTTTCCGACATATTTATGTCGTATTAATCTTATCACAAAAAAGGTGCTGTGTCAATGGAAAAAACGTATTTTCGCCGAATTGTATTACAAATGTCTCAATTTGTATTACATTTGTAATCTAATTCATACAAAAGAGTAAAACTGCGAAAAAGTTAGAAAAAGCGAGATAAATTGTAAAAAATACTGCATTTTAGTTGAAAATGTCTACAGATAATAGTTGCGGTTCATATGAACTTGTGATATAATCATATCATCACATGAGGAGGTGCGGTATGAAAAGATTAGTTCCCGGTACAACTATCAAGTTTACTGAGCAGGCAAGAAACGCAGCGTTTTCTCTCATATCTCCGGTACTTGAAGCGACCGGCGGTCTTACGCTTTCACAGCTTTCAAAGCTCACAGGGCTTGAAGGCTCTACTATACAGAACTGGATCAAACGAGGCTGGGTGTCTTCAACACGAGGGAAAAAGTACTCAGAGCAGCAGGTATTGCGTATACTTCTTATAAATATGCTCAGAGGTGCAATGAAGCTGGAGAGTATAGTCAGACTTATGGCTTACATCAACGGAGATGTGGAAGACACTTCCGATGATATAATCGACGAGATCGTATTATACAATATACTTTGCAGGATAATCTTTACAGCTGAGGACGAAGGAGTATTCACTCCGGAATCGCTGAAATTGCTTATCACCCGTGAGATAAACGAGTGCAGAGATGATATACGCTCAGATGAAGAAAAGCTCCATAAGGCAATGTACGTTATGGTAATGGCTTACAGGAGCGCTTGTCTGAAAGCTGAAATGGAAAAGGGACTTGAAGCTGTTTTCAGCGAAGAATAGACATTATAAGCAGCATAAGACATAGACAATAACTAACAATAAACCAAGCAAGTGATATGCACGGTTTCGTGCAGGAGGATATTATGGATAAATTTGATGAGATCAGAAAATCAGGTGGCGTTATTCATACGCCTAAAAAAAGCTTTAAGAAGCCTGTAATAACAGCTGTATGCGCTTTTGCAGCAGGTCTGTTTCTTGTAAGCGGCTTTACGATAGTTCCGGCTGGTAATACCGGCGTAGTGCTTACTCTCGGCAAGGTATCGAACACTTCTTACTCAGAAGGCTTCCATTTTAAGATACCATTCATACAGTCTGTTGAGAGTATGTCGAACAAGATACGTGTATATGAGACTCCGGCTTCCGCAGTTTCAAAGGACTTGCAGACAGTAAGCAGCAATATCGCTGTAAACTACAGACTTGTATCAGACAAGTCTGCTGATATGTACAAGAATGTCGGCACAGAGTATCAGACAGTTCTCATAGCTCCGGTAGTTCAGGAGTGCATGAAGTCTGCTACAGCCAAGTATACCGCAGAACAGCTCATAACAGAGCGAGCTGCTGTAGGCGACGAGGTAAAGACTGCTCTTGATGCAAAACTCAATACTTACGGTATCTACATCGAGAAGTTCAATATAGTAAATTTCGATTTTTCACAGGAATTCAACAGTGCGATCGAGGCTAAGCAGGTAGCTGAACAGAACCTGCTCAAGACCGAAACTGAGCAGAAGCAGGCTATAACCATTGCAGAGGCTCAGGCAAAGCAGAAGGTCATCGCTGCTGACGCAGAGGCTGAGGCTATAATCAAACAGGCTCAGGCTCAGGCTGACGCTAACAAGCTCCTTGAAGCATCTCTCTCAGGCAAGGTAATCGCTTATGAGCAGATTCAGAAGTGGAACGGCGTTATGCCTAAGGTCACAGGCAGTGATGGTAACGGTATGCTCATAAATGTTGACATTGACGAGCCGCCAGCTTCATCAACATCGCCAGCTGTACCGGCTGAATAAGCTCATCTGACACGATAGGGATCAGGCAGATCATACTTTTGATGGAGGAAACAACGATGGAGGAAACATCTGCCTGTTGCTATATTAGCAGTACGGAAGCATTATTGGGGGCTGTCCGTACAGGGGTATAGAGGATGAAATGAAAGCAGCGGAGAAGTGGGGACTTCTCCGCTGCTAATTTTTTGACTTCCTGTTTATACCTTGAATCCTTTGGCTCTGAACCGGTCTATAACTTCACCGAGAACTGCCGCATTCGTGGAGGATACCGAATGGAGCAGGAGTATCTCGCCGCCGTGAGCCGAGTATGTGAGCTTTCTTACAGCTTCTTCCGGAGCAGGCTGTGCATCGGTTTTCCAGTCTACATAGGCATAGCTCCAGAATACTGTCTTGTAGCCGCATTTCTGTACCGTTTCGAGTGCCTGTTCGGAGTATTCTCCGCAAGGACACCGGAAATACTGCATCTCATAACCGTAATTGTTAAGGACATAATCATGCAGCGACATTATCTCTGTCCTGGCAGCTTCATCTGAAAGCGTGGGAAGACTTGCGTGAGTCATGCCGTGATTACCGAGGGTATGTCCTTCTGCTATCATACGTTTTACAAGTGCAGGCTCTTTTTTTGCGTAGTCACCGGTAAGAAAGAATACAGCACTGACATCCTTTTCTTTCAGCGTATCCAGTATCTTAGCGGTATATCCGTTTTCGTAGCCCTGATCGAAGGTTATGATTATCCTGTTTTCATCTTCTGATACAGCATAGGCATCAAGACTGCTGTATTGTTCGTTGAAGCGCAGAGCGTCTGTAGGGCGGTTAAGGCTGTCTACAGCCGTGCCCTGACCGTAGCCTTTCTTTGTACAGTCAGAGGCATATACAGCCGTTGCAGGCATTACCGCCGCAGTCAGCAGCGCTGCCGCAGTAATAATATTTTTCATGCTTTGTCCTCTTTTGCAGAATATCTCTGCAAGAGTATTATATCCTGCATATGCTGTGTTATTACATGAAAAAAACGGCAGCGCTGAGTTCCAGTGCTGCCGTGCCAAGGATCTAAGTCCATAATGCTGCTTGTCCGCAGTATTACGGGCAATTATTCAGTTTTGTAAATATGATCTGACAAGAACCTGTAAAAGCTCGTCACGGTCGATGTGACGGATAAGGTTTCTTGCGTTGTTGAAGGTAGTTATGTAGGTAGGATCCTCAGAAAGGATATATCCTACGATCTGATTGACAGGATTGTAACCCTTCTGAACAAGAGCATCGTAGATTATTGTCAGATTCTTTCGCAATTCTGCTTCCTTGTCTTCATTAACGGAAAAAGTCATTGTTTTATCGAACATAATATCAGCCTCCTGACCGGAAAAATTACCACATATGATTCCGCTATAGATATATTATACATTAAAAATATAAGTAATGCAAGAGTATATAAAAAATTTTCTCGATTTGACTGTAATAAGATAACAATTTTGGTGAAATTTGCTAATTGAAGATAAAGCTGTAATAATCGGAAAGTCTGTGATATATGTAAGGAGCATACATAAGTATGCTCCTGTGGGGAGGATCATCAGCCGCAGCAGCCTGTACGCTTTACAAAGCTGTTGCAGTCTGTACATTCCGGAACTGTCGGATTTTCTTCATGTGTGCCGACGTAGATAGAATCAAGGGAACAGTAATTCTCTGTCACCATGTTATGCTGACACTGTGAGACGGTACACTGTATGCAGTTGTTTTTGTGCTTGTTTTCCATTTTTTATTTCTCCTTTGAAGTTGATTGAGCTTTTGTGAAGCTGTCTGTATTATGAGCAGTTATTTTTTGTTTTATACATTCGTCTGCAAGTATATTTGTCTGACTGTGCGGGATAATAAGTGTAAAAAGATGAAAAAGGGTAATTATTATGTCTATAATTCTTATACGCTCGCTGATATTATATGTGCTTGTCATATTTGCCGTCAGACTTATGGGAAAGCGTCAGCTCGGAGAATTACAGCCGTCTGAGCTGGTGATAACCATTCTCGTTTCAAATATCGCAACTCTGCCGCTGGAAGATACGGATATACCTGTTATAGTAGGTATTACGCCTATACTTTCACTGGTATGCTTTGAAGTTATAGTGTCGTGGCTGAATCTGCGCTTCCCTAAAATAAGAAAGATAATATCCGGCAGTCCGAAAATAATCATAAGCGGCGGAAAGATCAACAGGCAGGTCATGCGTGAACTGCGTTTCTCCGTTGATGACCTGATGATGGCACTCAGAGGCAGAGATGTATTCGATGTGTCAGAGGTGCAGTATGCCATTGTTGAGACTACCGGAAGTATGTCCGTAATGAAAAAGCAGACCGAAGATACTCCCACAAAGGCGGAGAGCGGTATTGAAGCTGATGATTTAGATCCTCCGCAGGTAGTCGTATCTGACGGAAGGATAATATCTGCGGCTTTGCGTTCGCTTGGTCTTGACAGAGGTTTTGCTGAGCGTACTGCCCAAAATGCAGGATTGAAAGTCAAGGATGTATTTATCATGACTGCGGACAGCTCCGGCAATTGTTTTATATCAGCGGAGCAGGGCGGTAAAAATATCGTTATGAAGGGTAAGAAGTAATGACAAGAATAAAAATAAGTGCTGGGATACTGCTTTTTATGCTTTGTATGAGCATATTCACCGGAGTATGGCTGAACAGCCGCTGCACGGATATGATAGAGCGTTCCGACCGTATAGGTGAGCTTTATTCTCAGGGACGCTCAGAAGAAGCTCTCGCAGAAGCTGAAAAGCTTGAAAAGGAATGGGCTGACTTCCGGAAAGCCGGTTCTCTCATGGTGAAAAACAACAAGCTTGCTGAGATAGACCGTGTATGCACCCGTATCAGCTACTATGCGGGTAATGACAGCCAAGAACTCATGCCGGAGATAATCGAGCTGAGAAATATGCTCGATAAGCTCAGAGAAGGCGAGATACCTAAGCTGACAACGGTGTTTTAGAAGAAAATATTTGTAAGGGTATGCGGACGCTATGATAAAAAAAGATATTTCAGGTCACAATATTGTTATTGACATTTTTGCTCTGTAATGGTACAATTAATGTAATAAAGATACCAACAAAAATATTCCGGTATCTGCGAGAGGGGAAATATCCAATGAAAAAATTATTCAAAGCGTCAGCTGCTCTGCTCTCCGCTGCTGCTCTTACCATTACCGGTGCAGCTTCAGGTATGCAGTCAGTACTGACAGATCCGGCTGCAACAGCTTTCGCTGTTGACGACGGCAACGACGACTGGCTCCACGCTGAGGGAAGCCGTCTCTACGACATGAACGGCAACGAAGTATGGCTCACAGGTGCAAACTGGTTCGGTTTCAACTGTAACGAGGCTTGTCCTCACTACCTCTGGAGCGCCGATGCTGATGACTGCCTCCAGCAGATAGCTGACAGAGGTATCAACATCATCCGTTTCCCTATTTCCACTGAACTTATAGTTTCATGGATGAACGGAAAGCCAAATCCGGTAAGCAGTTTCTCCTGCAATACTGATCCTGCTTTCACTATCAATGCAGATTTCTGCGGCCCTGACGGAAAAACTCCTGTAGACAGTATGCAGGTTTTCGACATAATGATGAAGAAGTGCAAGAAGTACGGCATCAAGGCATTTATTGATATTCACAGCCCGCACACAGACAACTCCGGTCATAACTACAACCTCTGGTACGGTAAGGCTGGCGTTACTACAGATGTATGGATAGATTCACTTGTATGGCTCGCTGACAAGTACAAGAATGATGATACTCTCCTTGCTTTCGACCTCAAGAACGAGCCTCACGGCAAGGGACAGGAAGGCGAGGAAGCTGCTAAGTGGGACGGCTCAAAGGACGAGAACAACTGGGCTTACGCTGCTACAAGATGTGCAGAAGCTATCCTCGACGTTAACCCTAATGCACTCATCCTTGTTGAAGGTGTTGAGCAGTCAATGAGCGGTGCTATGGAGGGTGACTACTGGGGTATGCCTGACAGAAGAGATAACTCTCCTTATATAGGCGCTTGGTGGGGAGGTAACTTCCGTGGCGCAAGAAAATATCCTATCAAGCCTAAGCAGGGTACTTCTCAGATAGTTTACTCACCTCACGATTACGGTCCGTCAGTTTATGCTCAGACATGGTTCGAGAAGGACTTTACTGAGGAAACTCTCCTTAAAGATTACTGGTACGATACATGGGCTTACATCAATGCTGAAGATATCGGTCCTGAGCTTATCGGTGAGTGGGGCGGCCATATGGACGGCAAGGAAAATCAGAAGTGGATGACACTTCTCCGTGACTATATGATAAAACATCACATCAACCATACATTCTGGTGTCTCAATACTAACTCCGGCGATACAGGCGGACTCTGGGACGGTCTCCAGTTCTCAGCAGGTTCAGGTACTGATATAAAGTGGAACGAGCCTAAGTACGAACTCTTTGAGGAAGCTCTCTGGCAGACTGCTTCTTCCGGAAAGTACATCGGTCTTGACCATCAGGTAGCTCTCGGTAAGAACGGTCTCTCACTCAATGAGTACTACTCAAAGTACGCTTCTACTGAGGGAAGCAACCTCGACGGCGGTAAGAAGAGCGACGGCAAGCCTGTAGATGTTGAGCCGGGCAAGCCTGCTGAAACTACTACTACAAAGAAGGTCGAGGAGACCACTACTACCACAACAACAACTTCTACTGAGAAGAAGGAAGAAACAACCACTACTACAACTACTGTAAAGTCTGAAACAAAGACTACAGAGGAAAAGACTACAAAGAAGGAAGAAACAACTACAAGCACAGTTTATACAACAACTGTCAGTAATAGCGATAAGCCTACTAACAGTGCTTCTCTTGTCGGCGATGCTAATCTTGATGAAAAAGTAACCGTTGCTGACGCTGTAACTATCCTTCAGGCAATAGCAAACAAGGATAAGTACGCTCTCAAGCCGCAGGGTGCTATAAACGCAGACTGCTACAAACCGGGCGACGGCGTAACTGCCAAGGATGCACTTGCAATACAGATGCTCGATGCTAAGCTTATAACAAGCCTTCCTTTAAATGAATAATACTTAACAAATCAAGGGCGGAAATATCCGCCCTTATTTTTGTCTCTGCTTTTAATGATAAACGATAAATAATTATCGTTTGAATTGCACAAGCTGAATGTGTTTTGAATGTGTCGTTTATATGCAAACATACAATAATTAACGATAAACGATAAATAACTATTGACAAACGTAAATATTCGTGGTATTATAGACTCATCAAAGGAACACACAGTTCCAAAGGATTCAAAAGGAGGAAATTATTATGAAAAACTCAAACATCAAAACCATTAACGGAATCGGCAAGGCTTGTTCGATAATCAGTCTGATAGCTTTTATATTCTGCATAGTCGGCTTCGTCGGACTCATCATTGCAGATATCGCAGTTTTCGCTATTCCAACCGATAAGATAGGACTTTCGGGCAAAGCAAACGCTACTCTTACGGTTGAGTCGGAAGACTACGATATAGGCGGTATTAATTTCCGTGTTATCGGCAGCAACAACGGCATAAAGATCAACAGCTCTAATGACGGCGTATCCATTGACAGTGACAAGGTAGACTTCGGCGATGTATGGCATATGGATGTCAATGAGGTATCCTCAGACGGCAATTCTGCAACATATGAGCTTACTGGTGATTTTGCAGACTTTGACAAGAACGCAGTCAAGAAAGAACTTTTCGGCAAGATACTGGAAGCAACTTTTACCGTTGTACTGACAGCAGTTACATTATTCTTTGCACGCCGTGTATTCATGGAGCTTGCAAAGTGTGAAACTCCGTTCACAGAGGTTATCGTCAAGAAAATGAAGGTGTTCGGCTGGGTAATGATAGGCTACGGCGTACTTGCAGGAATGAACCTCACAACTATAGTTGCAGGACTTGCAGTTCTCATGCTGGGATATGTATTCGCACACGGTATGGAACTCCAGAGAGAATCTGACGAAACTCTTTAAGGAGGGAATGCGGTATGGCAATTATTTTAAGACTTGACCGTGTTATGGCGGACAGAAAAATGAGCCTGAATGAACTCAGCGAGCGTGTGGGAGTAAGCAATGTAAACCTCTCAAAGCTCAAGACCGGCAAGGTCAGTGCGATACGATTCTCGACACTGAGCGCAATATGCAATGCGCTTGACTGTCAGCCGGGAGATATACTTGAATATGTGAAAGAAGAAAATGAACAGTGATATATAAGAACCTGTCCACATAGG
>DEBW01000019.1:12432-13595 GCA_002348905.1 Ruminococcus flavefaciens
CCTATGTGGACAGGTTCTAAAAACTGACGGTCAGTTCTGACCGTCAGTTTTCTTTGTTATAGGCAGTTCTACAAGAAATGCCGTGCCTTTTTCGGAAGTGCTCCTTACACGTATCTTTCCGCCGTGATAGCTTACGGCGTGTTTGACGATAGAAAGTCCAAGACCTGTGCCCTTTATTTTGCGTGAACGGCTCTTGTCGATGCGGTAGAAACGTTCAAAAATGCGGTCAATGTGAGCTGCCGGTATGCCAGTGCCGGTATCGCTGACCGTTATCATTGCCTTTGTCGGGATGTGAGATATCTTTACGGTATAACTTCCGCCGTCGATGTTGTACTTTATGGCGTTGTCGCATAGATTATAGATTATCTCCTCAAGTACAGTACGGCTGCCGGTTATTTTTACGTGACTTCCTGTAAGAGAAGCTGTGACGTTTTTCTCTTTTGCGCTGATGCTCAGTCTTGATATAACTTCTTCTGCTATCTCGTAAAGGTCAACTTCTTCAAACTGCTTCGGGACAGAATCCTCATCCAGCTTTGAAAGAGATACTATGTCGTTTATGAGAGCGATGAGCCTGTCAGCTTCGTTGCGTATATCCGTTCCGAAACGGCTGACATCTTCGCTTTTCACCATGCCGTTTGCAAGCATATCTGATATGCCGTATATTGTAGTAAGCGGAGTTTTTAGCTCATGTGAGACATTTGAAGTGAATTCACGGCGCATAGTTTCAAGCTTCTGCTGTTCGGTAACATCGAGGATGAACACTACAAAGCCGTTTACGCTGTCGGGACTGTTTGCAGGACTGGCGATAACTTTGCGGTCACCGTTTTCAGTATTGAGTATACATTCCGCACGTATACCGCCCATTGCATTGTGTATGCATCTGCGGTATTCTTCTGAGTGGCAAAGCGAAAATACTGTATGAGTTTCAGGAGAAGGCTTTGCCTCAAGGAGTACGTATGCGCTGACATTGCTTGCGAGGATATTAGCCTTCTGGTCGGCTATGATAAGACCTTCGCTCATGCTCTCGGTGATAAGGCTGAACTGTTCACGGCTCTGGCTGAGTTCTATCATCTGACGGTTGACCTTGCCGTTTTGTTTTTGCAGTTTGTTCAGCAGGGGAGCAAGTTCCTTATAGCTTTTTTCAGTCTTTGGATGGTCGAGGT
>DEBW01000019.1:13646-16326 GCA_002348905.1 Ruminococcus flavefaciens
GATGTTATTTATAGGCTTTACTATGCGTCTTGATATCATTGAAGCTGAAAGCATAGAGAAAAGTATCAGCACGGTAGTTATTATCAGGAGAGGCTGCATATTTTTCAGAAGAAGTGCCGGAAATGACTTCCTTGCATCTGATACTCTTATCACCGAACCGTCAGAAAGTTTTACAGCATGATAGAGTGTTGTCTCCATGACGGTATCGGAATATCTGTGTGAGCTTCCCTCTCCTGATTGCATAGCCTCGGCTATTTCTTTACGGTCAGAGTGGTCATCGAGGGAGTAAGGGTCTTTCTTCGTATCAAAAATAACTCGTCCGCCTTTGGATATCCATGTTATGCGCTTGTCACCGAAGTTAGTCTCATCGAGGTATCTTCCGCCGTTCATCTCAACGGCTGAGGCTACCATATTGCAGCATTCACGCAGGTCTTCATAAGAATCGGCAGTTACCTGCTTGTATGAAAAGGATGTCATAAGCAGCATTGCTAAAAAAGCTGCAAGGAATGCCACGCTGATTATGCTCATGAAAATTTTTTTAGTCATGCGGTTCGTCTCCTATCCGGTAGCCTACACCTCGTATAGTTTCGATAAGTTCTCCGCAAGAGCCGAGTTTTGAGCGCAGAGTACGTATATGCACATCCACAGTACGGCTCTCGCCGGTAAAGTTGTATCCCCATATTTTCCTGAGGAGCGATTCACGGGAAAATACTTCACCTTTATTTTTTATCAGCATTGCGAGCAGTTCATACTCTTTCAGCGTAAGAGCAGTCTTTTCACCGCAGCAATAGACCTCATGCCGTGAAGGGAATATTGTTATGCCTCCGGCAGATATCTCGTCATCGGCGCTGTCGTATGAGCGTCGGAGCAGGGCTTTTATACGTGATATAAGCTCCATTGCGCCGAATGGTTTGGTTATGTAGTCGTCAGCGCCGCTGTCAAGACCTGTTACCTTGTCAAATTCTGTAGTTTTAGCTGTAAGCATTATCACCGGCAGACGGCGGGTAGCTTTTTCTGCTCTGAGCTTTTTGAGTATAGTTATACCGTCTTCCTCAGGCAGCATGATATCCAGCAGAAGAAGGTCAGGAAGCTTTGCCGACATCGCTTTGTAAAATTCTGAGGGAGTTTCAAACCCTTCAGCTTCAAATCCGGAACTGTTAAGGGCGTAGAGTACGAAACTGCGGATACCGCTGTCGTCTTCAAGAAGATATATCATATTATTACCTCACTGATATCATATTATTTACAGTATAATCTATTTGCTGTTAAATTGCAAGCTTGCAGGTAAAATAATATACTGTATTCCAAATATATTAAATTTATCAGAGTTTCCTCAAAAAATTAAGAAATAGGGTATTGTAAAAGAAAAGTATATGTGTTATAATAAGTAAGCAAAGTTGTGGGAATATAGCATTATACCGTCAGCTTTGCCTACAGGGAACAAATAACAAAGGGAATTTATTTTAAGGATGTGAATGTTTATGAAAAAAATGCTGGCTTTAATGACAGCAGGTCTATTAAGCGTAAGCGCTTGCGGCGGAAATTTTATCTACTGCGGCGAAACCACTATGGAAGCGTTTGCTGATGATGCATATACACGCAGTTACTACAACCATGTAGAGTATATGGTATTCCAGGACAGGGCTTATGTTGTAGGATGTGAAAAAGGTATCAGCGGAGATGTTGTTATACCTTCTGAGATAGACGGCAAGCCTGTAACTATCATAGCTGAAAATTCATTTAAGGGAATGGGGAATATAACTTCTATCTCTATTCCGGCAAGTGTTACTGTTATAGGTCCGAATGCGTTCTATACCGTTGACGGTGATCGCAACAGCTGGACTGTCGGTGCTACATTCTCCTCACTCGCAGCTATAAACGTTGATGAGAATAACCCGAATTTCAGAAGTGTTGACGGTGTACTGTACAACAAGGACCTTTCTGTGCTGTTACAGTATCCGTCAGGAAAGAAAGGTGACTATGTCGCTCCTAAGGAACTGAAAACTATCACTTCCCATGCTTGTGACTGGTGCCTTTTCACTAATGTTACACTTCCGGAAGGACTTACAGAAATACCAAATGAAGGATTTTTCAGATGCGTTTATCTTGAAAGCATAAATATACCGGAAAGTGTTACTGCCATAGGCGAAAAAGCTTTCATGAGCAGTGCCCTTAAGTCAATAGTTATACCTAAGAATGTAAAGTATATCGACAGTTTCAGCTTTGCTTACTGTTCATCACTCAAAAGTATAACTTTCTATAATCCTAACTGCAAGATATACGGCGATGAA
Organism: Ruminococcus flavefaciens; assembly: GCA_002348905.1. Classification (GTDB taxonomy): domain Bacteria; phylum Bacillota; class Clostridia; order Oscillospirales; family Ruminococcaceae; genus Ruminococcus; species Ruminococcus flavefaciens_O. The sequence goes on from DEBW01000019.1 coordinate 15,938, forward strand.
GCAACTATTTTTGATGCTTATGATTCATTTACATATTCAGGTACTATCATAGGATATAAGGGCTCAGTTGCTGAGACATTCGCTAAAAATAACGGCTATAAGTTTGAGGCTCTTGATGAGAAGGAATCTCAGGAGACTACAACAACTGCTGCTGAAACAACTACCACAACAACACAGGCTACTACAACTACTACAGAACCTACAACCACCACAACAACTACTACAACCACAACTACTACGACTACCACAACAACTACTACAGCAAAGCCAACAACAACTACCACCAAGGCTACTACGACCATAACTGTTAATTCGGTAACTCCTGCGGATACTGTTGACAAGGACTTCATAGTAACACCAGCAAACGTAAAGGCAAAGGCAGGAGAAAC
>DEBW01000019.1:16408-16575 GCA_002348905.1 Ruminococcus flavefaciens
ATAGTAAGAGTTGATAATGCAAATCTCCCGATAAAGGGCGCAACAGCAACAATGGCAGATACATTCTGTTATGCTGTAGACGGCAATAAGGAGTATGAGCTTATCAATGATACATGGTACTGCGATACCCTTGCATCCGGCGAACCACAGGATATAGACACAACACA
>DEBW01000140.1 GCA_002348905.1 Ruminococcus flavefaciens
AGTATGCGCCACAGCGAGGACATAAACAAGCTTGTGAAAGGTCTTATGATAGAGAGCTATATCGAGGACGGCTCTCAGAAAATAGGCGAGAATATCTACGGCAAGTCTATCACCGATCCTTGTCTCGGCTGGGAGAAAACTGAGAGACTTGTGCTTGATATTGCGGAATTGCTTTGACAAGATAAAAATTATGTGATATTTACAACAAGGAGTTTTGAAAATGAATAAAAGAAGGATTTTATCAGCAACACTTTCGATTATTACTGCATTTAGTTCTGTATGTTCATTTGCTTTTCAAGCGAATGCCGATTCATTAATGCCGCTGGCAAATTCATTAGGCGATCCGAATGGAGATGGAAGGATAGATGCTAATGATGCATCGTTTGTTCTTATAGAGTATTCAAAGTTATCTACCGGAAAAACTTCTTCGCTGACAGATGAAGAAAAAAAGTCTGCTGATGTAAATAAGGATGGCAGAATAGATTCAAGCGATGCATCTTCTATGCTTGGATATTATTCATATGTTTCAACGGGCGGTACACAAACGCTTGAAGAGTATCTTGTTGCTCCGGTAAAGCCTGTTACCTATGATATTCCTGGTAAAGTTCCGTTTGACATCAACAACATAAAAGGCTATAGCGGTACTCCTTATGAAATAGTTAATAATAATATTCCATATTTTAAGACTGAAGATTTTCCAAAAGATTCTTTTGAGTACTATAGCACACTTGATAGTCTCGGCAGGTGCGGTATATGTATGGCAAATGTAGGCGCTGATATAATGCCGACAGAAAAACGTGAAGATATAGGCAGCGTTAAGCCTACAGGTTGGCATTTGGTAAGGTATGATGATATAATAAAGGACAAGTATCTCTATAATCGCTGTCATCTTTTAGGTTTTCAGCTTACCGGAGAAAATGCTAATGAAAAGAATCTGATAACTGGTACAAGATATCTCAATGTTGACGGAATGCTGCCTTTTGAAAATAAAGTTGCAAATTATGTGAAATCTTCAAATAATCATGTACTTTATAGAGTAACTCCGATTTTTGTTGAAAGTGAACTTGTTGCAAGAGGCGTATTGATGGAGGCTTCTTCTGTTGAAGATAATGGAAAAGAAGTGTGCTTCAATGTATTCTGCTATAATGTTCAGCCTGGAATAGATATTAATTATGCTGACGGTGAGAGTAAGATATCTGATTCTGTGCAGACAACAACAGTCACTTCAAAAGTCACAACAACTAAAACAACTACTACAACTGTAAAAACGACTACATCGAAAACTACAACATCAAGGACAACGACACAGACTACAACTACTACAAAAGCTACAACTGTAACAACTGCACCTAATTACGATGCCAAGTATATAGGAAATAAAAAAACTCATAAATTCCACAGCGCTTCGTGTAAAGAAGTGAATAGAATGAATGAAGAAAATAAATGGTATTGCGATTCTCGTGATGAACTTGTTAATTCTGGATATTCTCCATGTGGAAAGTGTAATCCTTAAACTTGTATAGCTGTTTTTAATGCAAGCGTACTTAACGCTGTGTACATTGTTCACTACATTTTATGCTTTGATTTCAAAAAAAGTCTTGACAAATCATAAAAATAGTGATACAATAAGCAGTAGTTAAAATGCATTGACGAAGAGAAGTAACTCCGGAGTTCGTTTTCAGAGAGTGCGGATTAGGTGAGAGCCGCATATCAGAGCCGCTGTGAATAACACTTCCGAGCATCAAACCCAAAGGCTTTGCCAAGTAGGGGCGACGTTTTCCGCACGTTACAGCGGACAAGAGTGATCGCTTTTGTTCAGGCTCAGTATATGAGTGAAGATTATGCTTCGTTGAATCCAAAGCGGTAAATTCAGGTGGCACCACGGGTAATAGTTCCCCGTCCTGGTTATTCAGGACGGGGATTTTTGTATACTCGCCCTGCATGGATTTATTTGAAAGGAAAGATAATCATGAAACACACAGACATCAAAGACATCATTACTTCCGGTGAATTTGCCGGCAAGGAAGTTACAGTTTGCGGCTGGGTACGTACTTCACGCAACTCCAAGAGCGTAGCTTTCGTTGAACTCAATGACGGTACTTCACTTAAAAATATACAGGTCGTTGTTGAAAAAGGCGAGAGCGATTACAAAGAGCCTCGTGTTGGTATGTCCGTAAAGGTAACTGGCAAGGTAGTTGAGGGCAGAAACAATACTTTCGAGATAAATACTGCTCCTGACGGCATTACTGTTCTCGGCGATGCTCCTACAGACTATCCGCTCCAGAAGAAGGGACATACTCTTGAGTTCCTCCGTACTATACCTCACCTCAGAGGCAGAACGAATACTTTCAATGCAGTTATGAGAGTACGTTCAGTACTTGCTGCATCTCTCCATAAGTATTTCCAGAGCCATAACTACGTTTATGTTAATACTCCGCTCATCACAGGCAGCGACTGTGAGGGTGCAGGTGAGATGTTCCAGGTAACCACAATGGATCTCAACAACGTACCTAAGACAGAGGATGGCAAAGTAGATTTCACCCAGGATTTCTTTGGAAAGAGCACCAACCTTACCGTATCCGGTCAGTTGAATGGTGAGACTTATGCACAGGCGTTCAAGAATATTTACACTTTTGGACCTACTTTCCGTGCAGAGAACTCTAACACTCCACGTCACCTCGCTGAGTTCTGGATGATTGAACCTGAAAT
>DEBW01000171.1 GCA_002348905.1 Ruminococcus flavefaciens
GTTTTGCCCCGAAGCATTTCAAATTGTGAAATGCTTCGGGGCATTGTATTTTACACGGTCGCTGAGATAAATCAAATCAGAATTCAGCTGTCTGATCCCTCCAGAAAATCCTTCAGGATTTTTCCGCACTCATCCGGCTTATCGAACATTATCTCATGCTGTCCCTGCAATTCGATCTTCTGACAATTTCCCATCCTTTCGATGTATGCATCCAGTATCTTGCGTTTTTCTGACTGTGTTTCCAAATAATTTTCATATACCTCGTCATCGCTGTCACCTGCGATCTGATATTCATTTCTTAGTTTTTCGGCAGTAAATCCTTCGTCAATGAGCTGTTCCTTCGTGTAAAAAGCGTAAGATATACTCAGATACATCTTTGGAATATCATTAGATTCCAATGTATCCCAGACATCATTAATGTTTTCCTGAAATCGCAGCATTTCATCTTCGGAAGCCCGACTGCTTATTGTTTTTTCAAGAAGTGCCGAAGATATGGGCATTTCTTCATCGGACAGCATTTTCAGTTCTTTTCCGTATTCAGAGCTTATCATCGGTGTGAGCAGTCCGAGGTTTCCGGCACGGCGCACCCACTTTATGATGTCAAGATCAAACGCATCTTTTTCAAGATCGAAATGCTGTGCTTCTGAGCCGTCTATTATCATGACTGCTTCGATCTCATCGGGGTATTGGCTTTGCCAGTATGTAGCGTACACGCCGCCTATGGAATGCGGCATCAGCACATACGGCTTCTGAACGCCTGCGTTTTGCAGTGCCGTCCTATAATGCTCAACAATGTGTTCTACTGTCATTTCTCCCTTATAGTCATCGCTCACACCGTATCCTGCACGGTCGAGAAATACAAGTCTGTTATCTTCTTCAAGGGGAGCCGTCATCTTTCGCCAGCCTATGTACATCTCCCCGTCAATATAGCCCGCTAAAGCAACAATAGTATGCTTACCGTTTTCATTGCCGCAGGTAAAAACATTCACATCATAATCGCCAGCCGACACAAGGTTGTAGTAACCGTTATTTTTCAGATAGTCCGTCGTCCTGTTCACTCTTAGACGAAACATGACAGAGGTGATAATGAGTACTACACTGACAAGTACAAGAATCACCAGTATAATTATTCCTGTTACCTTTAATGCTTTTTTCACTTTCATATCAACACTGTTTGCCTTTCTAAATTCCGATTTGTATGTTCATTTAATGCGGTAAATCAGAATTTACCAATTACACAACCTGCATATTTGCCAAAGATTGTCATAAAGGTAATCTTCCGTGAGCCAATTATATTTTTTTAGACAAGTTTGAATTAAAATATCACAGTATTTTTGATTTGGACCGTAGTCTTTGCGAGGACCTCCATAATTTTGGACTATACCAGCAAATGTACAGCATATATCGAGAAGATATTGATGAGCCTCTGACAGATACTCTTTCAAATATGTAGCTTCATTTTCACTAAGTTTCGGGATTTTATTGATTACATCCTTCAAAAAGCTGTCGCTGTTTGAACATTGTGGCATCCATAAATGGAAATAACTGCTGAATAGATCTAATACATATTCATTACAACATGGTGGATTAAGACATGTATCATCTTTTGAAAGATTTAACAGCTTTTGGATATTTTTTTCTTTATCGGGCATATGATACCTCTGATTTCTGATTCAACGTAGAAAGCAATTGCTTTCCCCATACCAGAATTATAGCATAGCAGGGAGAAAAAGTCAATCAGAAGGAGTCAAAATCTCACGGCAACAGCATTTACTATTGCGGCGAAACCGCCGAGAAATCAAAAAGCACCTGCGGGTGCAAGTGCTTGGTGTATTATTCATTCATGTTCCATATTCGCTTATATAGGCTTCTAATTTCTCATCTTCAATTTCACCATTAAGGAAATTGCATATAGTATCACAAAGAAGCCATGTTATATCACCATAATCTGTCTCTTCTCCATGATCGTTTGTAATGATGTTTTCAGTGTCAAGATCAAGAAGAATGATTTCACCGTCACCGATCATATCGCCTATGCAAACATAGTTCTTTGTATCTCCCCATTCCCATTCTTCAGCAAGATCTCTTTCAATCATGTCGAGTGAATTGATCGTTATGTGACCGGCAGAAACGTCAAATCCGTCTGTAAATAAGAAGAGGCTCTTCAATTCGTCCGTAAGCTTTATATTGTTGCGTGCCTCAAATTCAGCAATACGAGAAGCAGAAGCCGGCTTATACAGAGTCAGCTCCATATCGTCAGGATAGTTCTTTGCCAGGTGAAGGAACATTTTCATTTCTTCGGCAAATGGAAGATCTTCGGGAACGGAAACAGATTCAAGATCTTGTTTTTCGGGTGGTATATATGGAGTTTCAGGTTTTGGGGAGAATGAAACTGATGATACAGGTGCCTCCTTCACTTCCTGCACTTTACCCTCAGGTACGGGCAATAATGCAGGATCAACTTTTATATCAGCAGCGTTTTCATTCGGATGAAGTGCTATCAGCTTGCAAAACTCCTCAAAATCAGCACCAAACAATACTGACAAATCAGCGTTATTGCCATAAATAAGATTATGGTTTCGTTCGCAGAGCATTTTTACTATAGCATCAATATTATTATCATCCAGTACAATTGTAAAATTAGTGTAACCGTCAGAAAGGAACATCCACATAAAGATAATTCCGGAACTGTTTTTTTCAAATCTGATCCATAATATTTCAGATATAGGCACAATTATAGGTCTCTGGTAGGATATAAAATAGTGATCGCCGATGTCCATATCATCAATTGGCTGAAAATTAACAGAATCGGCATCAAGCATATCCTTATCCGTATTATACTTTCTCAAAGCTCTTTCAAAGTCTTCAGACTGTAATAAATTCTGATATTTTGTCAATATTTTCATCTTCTTTCTTAAAAAATTATTTATAGCTTTTCTGTTTCCAACACACTAAAATTATAGCACAACAAAGAGAAAAAGTCAATCAGAACGCATCAAAGTCTGCCTGTCCAGCGACCTCATGCCA
>DEBW01000131.1:0-7283 GCA_002348905.1 Ruminococcus flavefaciens
CTTGCAATGAAGTACAATGTAACTCCTATCGGAACTTACGCACACGAGTTCGTTCAGATGTATCAGGGAATCGATTCAATCCCTCTTGCATATACAAACCATCATGCTATGCGTGACTGGTACAATGAGTATAAGGGTGATAACGGAACAGCTCTTACGGATACTGTTACAACAGATCTGTTCCTTCTCGACTTCGACCGTGCTATGGTAAACAACTATTCAGGTGTTCGTCATGACAGCGGTGACCCATATGAGTGGGGTGAGAAGATCATCAATCATTACAAGAGCTACGGCGTTGATCCGAAGACAAAGCTCCTGCTTTTCAGCGACAGCCTTGACTTTGACCGTGCTCAGAAGCTTTACGAGTACTTCTGCAACAAGACAAAGGTATCTTTCGGAATAGGTACGTTCTGCTCTAACGATACTGAGGAGGAAGCTCTGAATATCGTTATAAAGCTCCAGTACGTAAACGGCAGACCTGTTGCCAAACTCTCTGATGACCTCGGCAAGGCTATGTGCAGGGATGAGGAGTATCTCAGATATTTAAAGCGTTCTGTTGAGTTCAGACTTAAAAGAGAAAGTTGACAAGATAGATAAAGCAGACGAGAATTCGTCCTTTAAGATTGCCAAAAAAGTTGAATTGAAATGTTGAATAATGGGCTGTCGAGGACGCCAGCCCCTACATTTGCCTATTCTATGTAGGTATATTTGTAGGGGACGGCGTCCTCGACGTCCCTGAAATAATTTTTTTGACAGGCTGAGCGGGCGAAATTTCGTCCGCTTTTCATATCATATAAAGTATATTTACTAACATTATTCAATATTTTTCTTTTAAGAAAACACAAAATTAATGATTTATTCATTGAAATTATTCCAAAAACGTGATATAATATGTATAATATTTCGGGCGTGAGGTGGTTTTAATATGAAAATGTCTTTGGGAAGAAAAATAGTAATAAGTGTAGTAGGTATAGCATTGCTGTTAAGCTGTACAAGTATCTGTGTAAGCGGAGCAGTAATAAAGAGCATGATGGAAAAAGAGTATACCGTTACATCTGACTGCATGGCAGCTACGGCTGCGACTACAGTTGACGGCGATACTATGCAGATAATCACGGACAAGGTAATGGATATCTATAATGCTTCCGACAATAAGATGGATAATACCCAATGGGAAGAAGCCGGATTTGAAGAGTATGCAGAACAGTATATGCACCTCATGGATGATGAAGCTTATATAAGTATAAGGGATTCTCTGCGAAAGATACAGGATGTGAGCGAGACGGACTGTATCTATACTCTGAAAGTTGATCCTGACAAAAAGACTTTGATATATATCGTTGATGCAGCCTATGATGAGGATGAGATAGTTACTCCGGGATGCTTTGACCTTATGGAAGAAAGCTGTTATAAGTACCTTGATACTCCCGAAAAAGGCTTGCCGGCTTTTATAACTGATACTGAGGAGTATGGCTGGATGATAACATCTTGTGCTCCGATATACAACAGCGCCGGCGAAATAGTCTGTTTTGCAGCGGTAGACATAAGTATGAATGAGATAGTAAAAACCGAGCACCGATTCATTTTAGAACTTACTGCTATACTTCTTATGCTGACGGTCATTATTTCAGTAGTTTCAATAATATTCGTAAAGATGAATATTCTGAAACCTATAAATATGCTTTCAAAGGCAGCAGAACATTACGGCAAGCAGGTGGACAGCGAACATAAGGAGTTTGAAAATATCGATATCCAGACAGGTGACGAACTTGAAGTGCTTCTTAGATCAATGGTGCAAATGGAGCGGGATATCGGCAATTATATAAACAATCTCACTCAGACAAGAGAACAGCTCAGCAATGCAAGACATCAGGCAAATGAAATGCATGAGCTGGCACATATGGACTCTCTGACGGGTATACGAAACCGTATGGCATATGATAACGAGGTCATGAAGCTTGAGGGCGAGATAAAGATAGGTATGCGTTCATTTGGCATTGCTATAATCGACATGAATTTCTTGAAGCGTATCAATGATACTTACGGTCATGAGTGCGGAAATTCAGCGATAGTCAAGCTCAGCAAGCTGATATGCGATACATTCGCACATTCTCCGGTATTCCGTATAGGCGGTGACGAGTTTGCGGTAATACTGAAAAACAATGATTTCAGGAATATAGATACTTTAAGATATGAATTTGAGACAAAGCTTGAAGAATTTGCAAACGATACTTCATTGCAGGAATGGGAAAAAATATCTGCCGCATTCGGATATGCTGCATTTGATATTGAGATAGACAGCACTGCGGATGATGTGTTCAAACGTGCGGATCAGGCTATGTATGAGAACAAAAAGGTGATGAAAGCCGAAAGAACTATATAAACTCTGAAAGCTCCTGCGATGTCAGGAGCTTTTTGTTTTCAAATTATAAAAATGTGCGTAGTTTTTGCCGTTTAGTACGTCTAATAGATGGAAGCAGATGAAACAGCTTTCGGAAAGGAGTTTGTCAATGGATAACGGTGCAAGTAGCTACCGCCGTTTCCGTGACAATGGTGACGTTCACGGATTGGATGAGATAATCATAGAGTACAGCGACGGACTGATACTTTACCTGACGAGCATAGTCGGAAATATCCATACTGCTGAGGAGATTGCGGAAGATACCTTTGTCAGGCTTGGTACGAAAAAGCCGAGATACAGCGGAAAAAGCAAGTTCAAAACATGGCTTTATGCGATAGGCAGGAATATGGCTATAGACTACCTGAGAAAAAACTCAAAGCATATCAGTGTCCCGATAGATGATGCGATTGGAATTGCGGATGAAGAAGCTCTTGAAGCGGAATATATCAGAAAAGAGCAGCGTATAACCGTACACAGGGCGATGCGGAAACTGAAACTGGAATATCAGCAGGTATTGTGGCTGATATATTTTGAGGAACTGAGCAATAAAGAAGCTGCAAAGGTAATGAAGAAAAGCGTCCGGAGCGTAGAGTCTCTCTTATACCGTGCAAGGAAGTCACTTAGATCACAACTTGAAATGGAGGGCTTTGACTATGAAGAAACATGAAAAAATGATACAGAGCGTGCATAAGCGCATGGATGAATATGAAGCTGAAAAGCGACAGAAAAGAGCAAGAATAAGAAGATCAGCCGCTGTTCTGACACCTGTATTTGCGGCAGCGGTATTAGGAGTCGGACTATGGAAGGGCGGAGCATTTATTCCGGCTGACAATAAATATGTTGATATGCCGCATGATGTTGTTGCAAGTACAGCGGATACAGTCATTATCACAGATAACGTGACCACGGCAGCTAAAATTACCGGAAAGACGACTGCTGAGGAAAAAAAGCTTGCTGAAACAGAAACTACAGCGATAAAAAACGAAGCTGTAGCATCAGAAAAGACTGAGGAGAATCCGTCTGAACCTGCTCCTGAAAATGAATCAGACACAGAGAAAGCGGCTCAGGATGTCATACCTGCCGAACCGACTGATGCGCCTGATGCTCACGCAGAGGAAACAGAAAATACTTCTCAGGTACAGCCAAAGGAGGAAGAATCACAGCAGTCTGTCACGACTGAGCGTCCGAATCTGTCAACGGGAGATATGATGGCTTGTGTGTGCGTTGACGGTGTTGTCTATAATCAGACGTTTCCGGAAAACAGCAATGGGTATTCGTGCGGAGAATACATCGGTGAAGCAGAAGATTTTGACGGTACTTGCGTTGGCGGAGCACTCTACAGAGCGAGTGAAGATGCAGATATAATAATACTGAAATTCTATGCCGGCGGTCAGGTATACATGAAAAGGTCTGATTACAGTGCAGAGAAATTTGCTGAGGACATGGAAAAAATAAGGGAAATGCGGCACAAAGCTGTATTTTGAATGAAAACGGCGGTTCGTGATAGAACCGCCGTTAAATATTTATTATTCTGTAAGCCAGCCTATTATTGCTCTTGCATCGTTAAGAGTAAGACCGGGTTCGCTGTCGATATCAGCACACTTTTTACCGGCTTCGGTAAGATGATTTTCAGCGCTGCCGTCAATGCCGTACTTGTCAGGATTTGCGATAGCCTGCATTACAGCTACTGAATCGGCAAAAGTAAGATTGCCATCACAGTTTGCATCACCGCTTATCTGGTCAGATTCAAGCGAATATGCCGGAGCAGCTTTCCAGGTTTTATCAGGCTCATCCGGGAATACCGGTTCAGTCGGAACTTGTACAGGTTTAGCATATCTCTCAACATATCCGCAAGCCTTCCAGCTTTCAACTTCAAGGTTGAAGGAGTTGATGTCGAGCTTTCTTGAAATATACTCCAGAATCATTATAGAATCCATGTAGTCGCCACTGACACCGCTGTTGTCGAGGTCGTAGTTATTGATAAAGTTCATCATGACCTCGGTCGATGGAAGATTATCTATATTCCAGTTGGTATGTGTCTGAGAGAAGAGCGTAACTGCCGCTGCGAGGTAGTCGTTCTTGTCGATAACACCGTTCATGTCAACGTCAGGCTCAGGAAGTCTGCCGGTTTCGACCAAAGTGCAGTACTCGTTGATTATCATCTCTCTGTTCGCATCATCTTCATATACGAATGCATAAACGTAATTCGGACAGAGACTGAAAAGATCATTTTCATCAGTCAGCGGATAAAGAGTATCGTCAAGACAGTTCTTATCAGTTGTGTTAACCCATGAAATAACATTATTGTTTATCCAGTTGAATTTGAATTTCTCATAGCTGATATAATTATAATCGCTTACTCCTATCGGAACATTCTTTTCTATGTGTTCAGCTATATAGGTCTGAGCGAGTATACAGTCGATACAGTCACCGCTTATACCGTTACCGTTCAGGTCGAAATTAGTGAGGAAGTTTTCACGCAGTTCGTCAGTCCATATCTCACTGCTTTTATAACGGTAATTGGTAAAAAGTTCGTCTGCTGCGATATGGTCTTTGATAGTAATAACGCCGTCAAGGTCAAGATCGGGTTCGTCAAGTTTGCCGCTCTTTACTTTAGCGAGATACTTCCGGTATTCGCTGTCGATATCTCTGCATTCAACATCGTCCCTGAGCTTATTGGTATAATATCCTTTTTCCTCGCTGTAATTGAAGAGAACATAAGATAATTTTTCGTCATAGCAATAATAATCATCCTGACGGAAGGATGAATAGTACTCCTCATCGAGATATTCAGGACGGAATTCATTTTTCTCAAGGAAATAGAGCAGAGCGTAGTTTTCAGGCTCGATGGATGCATCTCCGAAATCAAAGGCATTATTTACTGCAAGGCATCTTTCATAAATATCATCAGGCAAGTTGCAGTGATGGATGTGATCTTCCGGAAGAATTGCGTATCTGAAAGAATAAAGGTCAAATACATCACCTGCATTGAATACACCGTCACCGTTTGTGTCGAGGTCGATAGCCTTTGCCTGCAATTTCTCCTTAAATATATTATAACAGCAGCGGTATGTATCAGCCTTAAAACTGAAATACTTAAGATATTGTCCAAGACGTTCATCATCATAAGCTGTTTTCTCGCTGTCATTCATGTCGTTCTCATACATATATGTATTTCTGCGGGATGTGTAGTATTCCTTGGTGAAGTATTCCTGCTTCATCTCGTGATAATACATGAAATAACTCATAACGGCTTTTTGTTCGAGCTCTTCGTCATACTTTCCGTTGCCGTCAATATCAAGGCTGAAATGCGGTTTGAGATAATTGCCGTGGTCAACAAGATAGTGGTAGATGTATACATCAAGTGCATCAAATACACCGTCTTTGTTTACATCAAGAACGGATTCGTCCTGATTTATCTCCTCAAATTTATCGGTGCAGGGCCATTCACCTACACAATCAGAAAGGATCATGTTCAGCGGATTTGTTATGATACCGGAAGCAGCAGCGTTGTTTTCCGGTGTTGGTATTATGGCAGATGCAGTAAGCAATGCTGTAAATGCAGCAGATATTCTTTTCATATAGTAACTCCTTTCACGGATAACTGTTTCTTCTGTCTCCGCAGCGGTGGTAACTGCTGTAGTTACCGGTACGGATACTGCCGTAGACTGATATGCTGTAGTAACAGGTATTGTTCCGGCAGTTTCGGAAGGTGAGACAGAAGTAACATTGATGGTCGTGACAGTGCCGGCAGTTGTACCGGCAGGTATTGTTGAAGATATTTTTTCGGTAACAGCCGTACTTACATTACTTACAGAAGAAGCTGTAACGGCTGTAGTTGTTTTAGTTTCAGCAGATGAAGTACCGGCAGATGTAGTTTCGCTATGTACCGGAACAGAGGTCTCGGAAGAAATTATATTGCTGTTTCCGTTGAAATTGTCGGGTGAAACCTTTTTAAGCTGATAGCTGTGAAGTACACAGAAGCTTACGGCAGCGACTGCACAGAGACTTGATACAGCAGCACTTATTCTTCTTATACGCATCCTGCGTATGCGTTGTTCTTCGAGTATCCTGTCTCCACGCTCTTTGACTATAGCAGCCATTTCTCTATAATCCATAGAATGTTACACCCTCCTTTTCAATTTCTCGTTTCAGAGCATTTTTAGCTCTGTATATAAGATCTCTTATCTGCTTGTCTGATTTTTTCATTATCTTAGCCGCTTCGTCATTCTGAAATCCCTCGAAAAAAGTGAGGTACAGCACCTGACTGTATTCCGGCTTCAATGTTGAGATTATACGGCGCAGGTCAGAACGCCTTTCATCATCAACGACCTTATCTTCTATATTATTCCCGTCAGAAATGTAGTAGGCATCATCTATAGGGACTGTCACGGTTTTAGAAAGTTTACGCAGCGTGTCATAAGCCTTGTTTCTGCCTATCGTGTAGAGCCACGTCTTGAAAGCACCTGAACCTTTGAACGGCGGCTTTTCGACGTATAGCTTTACAAAAGCATCAATTGCAGATTCTTCGGCTAACTGCATATCTCCTGTTATACTGTAAAGATAGTACACAAGACCGTCTTTGTAGTCTCTTATGATAATGTCGATAGCATCTTTATCGCCTGACAGGAAACGGTTGTAGCTACTTATACCGTTATCCACTTGTTTTCCTCCTTTCGGCAGGAAATATTTCCATTTGTTACTTATACGAAAAAAGATATTGAATTGTCGCAGTTTATAAAAAATTTTTTTCAGCTTTTTTATTCTAACAGATTTTTTTCGTATTTGCAATAAGAAACTGGAGTGCAGACACGGCAATAGCATTTAAGTTGGTTGGAGTAAATAATATTGCGTGGGTGCAGGGAGCCGCTTGCTCCCTGCC
>DEBW01000131.1:7421-14813 GCA_002348905.1 Ruminococcus flavefaciens
TTGCAAAGAAAGCGTGTGAGTTGATTTGCGAGCAAATCAACGTGAATTTCCTGATCGTTTATAATAAAAAGTAAATGCCGTTACCACGAACTTGCTTGAATAAAAAGAAAAATCCCGATATTTGCAGCAAAGCAACTTTTCGGGATTTAAATGAAATAAAAAAGCTCACTTGTGCGAAAGCAATCAGCCTTACGTACAAAGTGAGCATTTTTTACGAGCGGCAATAAAAACTGTGCCAGCCCGACAGGTATGGCGTCCCAAAGAGGAGTCGAACCTCCGGCCTACTGCTTAGGAGGCAGTCGCTCTATCCTACTGAGCTATTGGGACATCAATAATATTTTACCACAACTGGAAAATAATTGCAAGAACAAAGCTATATATTTTACATATTTAATTTATATACAGTTTTAAATTTATGCAAATAATTGACGTTTTCAATAATATCTGCTATAATATTAATGTATGTAAATTTTAGGAGCTGATCTTTATGGAAACTACTGCGGTAACGGCTGAAACAACAGCTGAAACTACTACATCTGCAACCGTTGATGTAGCTATAGAAAGCCTTCAGGAACAGGTTGACAGAGCCTCCGGCTTTTTCAGCAAGTCACTGGAGTACTTTAAAAGTATGCTGCCTCTTATCATAGTGGCAGTCGTTTTACTTGCACTCGGCTATCTTACAACTAAACTTGTATGCAAGATCATCGAGAAGGCTATGGGACGTTCAAAGGTGGATAATGCTGCTAAGAATTTCCTGATTTCAGTTATAAGGGTACTGCTCTATACAGTAGTAGTCATAATGGCTTTATCAGTGCTGAAAGTTCCGATATCGTCTATCATAACGATACTCGGTGCTGCCGGACTTGCCGTCAGCCTTGCACTGCAGACCTGCCTTTCCAATCTTGCCGGAGGTTTCATAATACTCTTCTCGAAGCCTTTTTCGTCCGGCGACACAGTAGAGATAGATAATACAGTGGGCACAGTGCAGTCAATTAGCATACTTTACACGAAAATATATACCTTTGACGGAAAGACTGTCTTTATACCAAATGGCAAAGTCTCAGATGCAAAGGTGATAAACTATACAGAAACTCCAGCCAGACGTATCGACCTCAGTTTCAGCATAAGCTACAGCTCGGATTTTGAAAAGGCGAGGGAGTGTATCACATCAGTATTAAATGGTAATAAGCTCATCATGAAAGAGCCGACAGCTGTCATAAGAATGTCCGGACATGGTGAAAGCTCTGTAAATATAGATGTACTGGCATGGGTAAATAATGCTGACTATCTCAGTACAAGATATGATATCATCGAAGGCGTAAAGGCTTCTTTTGATGCAAATGGAATAGAGATACCATTCAATCAGCTTGATGTGCATATCGTTAAATGAATGGAGATAATATGTCAGAAAATAACGAACAGAAGAACGACAGCGGAAAAAAGAAGAAGTCTTTTCGCAATGCTGCCGCTATGCTGCTGGCTGTAGGCGGAGTATGGTGGTTCAATAACTATACGCTAAAAACCACTGAGACCTCCTATAGTTCGCCAAAAGCAACATCTCATTTCCGTATAGCTGTTGTGAGTGACCTTCATGCACATAAGTACAGTATAAGCGGAAAAAACATAATGCGCCACATTGTACGTGAATCTCCGGATGCAGTTTTTGTGCTCGGTGATATGTACAGTAGGGGAAGCAGTCAGGCAGAAAAAGATATGGCTGTTGAAGCTGTAGAGGATATGGTAAAAGCCGGATATCCCACATATGTCGTAAGCGGAGAGCATGATTATGACGATGATTATCTGGCTGCTATAGAAAATACCGGCGCAAAACTTATGAATTACAAGTGTGAGTACCTTGAAATAAACGGCTGTAAAGTACAGCTCATGGGAATAGACAATGTTTACTATTCGCCGACTTTTGACCTGCATAATGAATTTCAGACGGATGAGGACTGTTTCAGCATACTCCTTGCACATATACCGAATTACAGAAAATTTGCTGAGTTCGGCGCTGACCTTACGCTGTGTGCGGACACTCACGGAGGAATGGTACAGCTCCCGTTTGGATTAGGACCTGCCATTGATCCGAATACCGGACAGTGGTTTCCGGAGCTGCACTGTGACAGCAAAGAAGTGTACGATAAAGGCTGGTTCGAGTACAGGAACGGAGCAATGTTTATAACATCGGGTATAGGTGATTCTCCTTATCCGGTACGCTTCAATAACCGTCCGGAAGTAGTGATAATTGATATAAGACCTGAAAAAGTTTCTGAATCGGAGAAAGGAGGAAAAAATGAAAACTGATATAGCAGTTATCGGCGGCGGAGCTTCCGGACTTGCAGCAGCTATCACAGCTAAGGAATGCTGTGCAGGAGCAGATGTGGTCGTGGTAGAAAAACTCCAGCGCACCGGCAAAAAAATAATAGCCAGCGGAAACGGAAAGTGCAATCTCAGCAATATGTCTCTCAGTGAGTACAACTTTCACGGAAGCATCAATGCAATGGAACTGATAAATAAAACTCCTGACTGGTATGAGCTTTTTACGAAAAAACTTGGAGTAGTCTGTGTTACTGGAAGCGAAGGCAGAGAAGGCGGAGTTTATCCACGAAGCAACAGCTCAACAACTGTACTCAATGCCTTACGCCTTAAAATATCGGAGCTTGGCGTAAAAGAGGTATGCGAATGTGAGATAACGGATATAGCTCATGACGGAGAAGGCTATACTCTGCATCATAAAAACGGAGAGATATACTGCCGCAAGGTCATAATTGCCGCTGGTGGATATGCTGCGCCTTCGTTCGGTACTGACGGTTCTATGCTGCGCCTGCTGAAAAATATGGGGCTTCAAAGTTCCAAGATATGTCCGGCAGTAGCTCCGCTAAGAGTGAGCACGGAGCGTTTGAAAGGGCTTAAAGGAGTACGCATAAAGGGCGAAGTCTCAGCGGTTTCAGGCGGAAAGGTACTGCGCCGTGAGAAAGGTGAGCTGCAATTCAACGAGAACAATATCTCAGGAATCTGCGTTTTAAATCTTGCTTACCTTTTTCAGCAGTATGAGGGAAAGTTAAGTCTCAGGACAGACCTTGCTCCGGATATGACAGAACAGCAGCTTGCAGACTACTTCAAGTCGGTTCGTGCTGTAAGAAAAAACTGTACAGCAGAAGAACTCCTCACAGGCTTTTTTGTAAAGAATCTTGCGTTGTGGCTTGTGAAAAACGTAATGAAAAAACCTGTTACAGAGCCTGTCTCAGCTATAACTGATAAGGATATAACTGTGCTGTGCAAGGGGATAAAATCTCTTGAATTTGAAGTTACAGGCTGTTCGCCGTGGCAGAATGCTCAGTCAACTATGGGCGGCATAACGGCAGACAGTGTAAACGCTTATCTTGAAGCTAAAAAGTACAGGGGAATGTACCTTTGCGGAGAGATACTTGATGTTGCCGGAGACTGCGGAGGCTACAACCTGCAATGGGCATGGTCGTCCGGTATATGGGCAGGAATGAATGCGGCGAAGTCGCTGAAAGGCGGTAAAAAATGATAAGAGCCGGAAATATACGTGTGCCTCTTGACTTTGATTTCACACAGCTCAGAAAATACTGTACTGACAAACTGGGTATACCCGAAAAGGACATACGTTCAGTGAAGCTGTCAAAAAAGTCAGTTGACGCACGAAAGAAAAATGATGTGCATTTTATAATATCGTTAGATATAGAAGCTAAGAATGAAAATGTTCTGCTCAGACGCATAAAAAATGCTGTACCTGCCGAGAAGTATGTGTACGATATAGCTCCCGTGAATGGCGGCAGCCGACCTGTGATAGTAGGCTTCGGACCTGCCGGTATGTTTGCAGCGCTTGTGCTTGCAATGTCAGGAGCTAAGCCGATAGTTCTCGAAAGAGGCGGAGATGTTGACAGCCGTGTAAAGGCTGTAGAGGAATTTCAGCATGGCGGCAGACTTGATACCGAATGCAACATACAGTTCGGTGAAGGCGGAGCAGGCACATTCTCTGACGGAAAGCTAACGACAGGCATCAAGGACAAGCGTATACGTTGGGTGCTTGAAAAGCTTGTAGAGTTCGGCGCACCGGACGAGATACTGTATATGGCAAAGCCTCATATCGGTACTGACAAACTGAGAGGTACAGTAAAAGCTTTGCGTGAAAAGGTGATATCTCTCGGCGGAGAAGTACGTTTTGGAGCACGTTTCAGCGGATATGAAACTGAAAACGGCTGCATAAAAGCAGTACATTATATAAGCTCCGGCGAGGAGTTCACTGTAGAGACTGATAATGTTATACTTGCAACAGGTCACAGCGCAAGAGATGTATTTGAGCTTCTCTATGAAAACGGAGTTGAGCTTGTACAGAAAAATTTTGCCGTAGGTGTGCGTATTGAACATCTGCGTACAGATATCGACAAGGCTATGTACGGCAGTTTTGCCGGACATAAGGCTCTTAAAGCAGCCGACTATAAGCTTGTGGTACATCTTCCGAATGGCAGGGCATTGTATACTTTCTGTATGTGTCCCGGTGGACAGGTAGTAGCAGCTTCATCGGAAGAAGGCAGGCTCGCTGTAAACGGCATGAGCTGTTTTGCCCGTGACGATGTGAACTCAAACAGCGCATTGCTTGTAAATGTAGGCTCTGAGGATTACGGAAGCAGTCATCCTCTTGCTGGTATGTATTTTCAGCGTGACCTTGAAGAAAAAGCATTTATAGCAGGCGGAAGCGACTACAGTGCTCCGAGCTGTACGGTAGGGGAGCTTATGGATAAGAAAATATCCGGCGAGAATGGCAGGGTAAAGCCTTCATACCGACCGGCTGTAAAAAAAGCTCTGCCAGATGAATATCTGCCGAACTATATATGCAAGTCGCTCAGAGACGGCATAACCAAAATGGGCAGAAAGATACACGGCTTTGATGACCGTGAAGCTGTCCTCACAGGTATCGAGAGCCGCAGCAGCTCGCCTGTGCGTATGGTCAGAAGTGAAACTTTACAGTCAGTCAGCATTTCCGGACTTTATCCATGCGGTGAAGGCGCAGGATATGCCGGAGGTATCATTTCAGCCGCAGTTGACGGTATGAAATGTGCAGAAGCAGTAATAGAAAGAATCAGAGCTTGTTCATGAGAACAAGTATGAATGGAGGGTGTTTATGAAAGTTAATGTTTACGGCGGAGAAATGTCGCCAAATGAGATAGACCAGTACATTGATTACGTGGAAAGCAAATATGCCGGAAGGCAGATATGCCAGCTCGACCTTACTATTGACGGAGAATATGTTGATATAAAGACGTACTTCAAAGACACTGACTTTCAGTACGCTTACCGTTCAGCAGATTATCTCGTTAATTCTATGGATAAGCTCAACGATGCAAAGCAGACAGAGTTTTCACAGAAGGAAAAACATAAAGTAGGAGAGAACGGCTAATGGAACTTACTAACATAGGAACGGTCAAGGAAATACTCAGCCGCCACGGCTTTAGCTTTTCAAAAGGACTTGGACAGAATTTCATAATAAATCCTGATATATGTCCTAAGATAGCAGAAAACGGCAACGCTAAACAAGGCTATGGCATACTTGAGATAGGTACTGGTATAGGCGTACTTACAAAGGAACTTGCTCTCAGAGCAGATAAAGTTTCAGCAGTTGAGATAGATACAAGACTTCTGCCGATACTCGGTGAAACTCTTGCTGACTTTGACAATGTTAAGATATACAACGAAGATGTAATGAAGGCTGACCTTCTCGGCATAATAGAGCGTGACTTTGCCGGACTTAAAACTGCGGTATGTGCAAATCTTCCGTATTATATCACTTCTCCGGTGATAATGCTTCTTCTTGAAAGCAGACTTCCGATTGATTCCATAACGGTCATGGTGCAGAAAGAAGCTGCTCAGAGACTTTGTGCAAAGGTAGGTACAAGAGATGCCGGAGCTATAACTGTCGGCGTAAACTATTACGGCACTGTAAAGCAGCTTTTCGGAGTTTCAAGAGGAAGCTTCATGCCTGCTCCTAATGTTGATTCAGCTGTTATCCGCATAGACCTTGATAAGACTCCAAGACTCAGCGGAGAGGATGAGAAATTCTTCTTCAAGGTCGTAAAAGCCGGATTTTCTCAGAGAAGAAAGACTATGGCAAATTCTCTTGCCTCACAGCTTGGAGCTGAAAAGGAGCAGGTTTATACAGTTCTGCGTGAGCTTGGTCTTTCGGAATCAGCACGTATAGAAGCGCTTGATATGGAACAGCTTGCCGCATTTTCAACAAGGCTTCATGAGCTTATGAAGTAGTACGGAGGTACAGGTAATGATGATCCCTGACAGAACAAGAAACCGAATAAAGCTCGATTTTACACGTAATACCAACCCAATAGGAATACCGGATGCTTCAAAGACTGCACTTTCTGATATTGACTGCATTGAGAAGGAGATAGACTGCTCTGCACTGACACGACTGCTTGCAGTCCGTGAAAATACAGGCGAAGGAAATATCCTCTGCGGTAACGGAGTTGAAGACCTTGTGTACCGCCTTGTTGAAACACTTCATCCTGAACGTGCCATAGTTTGTGCGCCTTCATTCGGAGCGTACAAAAGAGCGCTTCTTGAAAATAAATGCAGTGTGCAGGAGTATCAGCTTTCGCCGGAGGATGGCTTTGCTCTTACTGCTGAATTTGCAGACCTCATAAACAATGATACAGATATGGTGTTCCTTTGCAGTCCAAATGAACCTACAGGCGCACTTATAACTCCGTATACTCTTGGAGCTATTTCCGAAAAATGCCGTGAATGCAATACCATTCTTGTTTGCGATGAGAGCTTTATGGATATTGCGGTTAAGGGCGGAAGGTACAGTGCAAAGTCTCTTGCAGGCTATCATATAATCGTACTGCGCTCGATGAGCACAACTTATTCTATGGGAGGACTTAACCTTGCGTATGCCGTTTTTGCGGCAGATAAGATAGCTGACCTTGTGCGCCGGAGCGGACGCAAATACAATGTATGCGGAACAGCTCAGGCAGCCGGTGCAGCAGCTCTTAGCGATGTGGATTATCTCAGACGTTCACGCAGCTATATTTCCGATGAGAGAAAATATCTCATGGATAATCTTACAAGTATGGGAATAATGGTGTTCCCGTCACAGGCTAATTTCCTGCTTTTCAGGTGCAGCCGTCCGATAGGCGTGATGCTCCTGAGGCGTGGGATACTCATACATAACTGTAAGGATGATGCTGGTCTTGGCGAGGAGTATTACTGTATTTATGTGCGTACTCATGCCGAGAACGTCAAGCTTATAAATGAGATAGAACATATACTTCATGTATGAAAAAGGCGGACTTTGTAACCGTTTTACTTATATGGGAATTTGTACTTCCTATTGAGGAAAACCCTTTTGAAAAA